>JBEKFN010000300.1:0-5465 GCA_050013295.1 Terriglobales bacterium | reverse complement strand
GTGCTGATGGAGATCTGTGGCGGCCAAACCCACACCATCATGCGTTACGGCATTGATGAATTGCTGCCGCGCGGTATCGAAATCGTGCATGGCCCGGGATGCCCAGTCTGCGTCACGCCGCTGGAAACCGTGGACAAAGCCATCGCGTTAGCGCTGCATCCCGATGTGATCCTGGTTTCCTACGGAGACATGCTGCGGGTGCCTGGGTCCCATTCCGATCTGTTTCGGGCCAAGGCTCAGGGCGCGGACGTTCGCATCGCGTACTCCCCGACTGAGGCGGTAAAGATCGCCCGCTCGAATCCCGAGCGTAAAGTTGTGTTTCTGGCGATTGGTTTCGAGACCACAGCTCCCGCGAATGCGATGGCCGCGTGGCAAGCCAAGCGCGAAGGTCTCACCAACTTTTCTTTGCTGGTTTCGCACGTGCTGGTGCCGCCGGCGATCCGCGCCTTGATGGTTTCCGGCGACAACCGGGTGCAGGGTTTCATTGCACCTGGGCATGTTTGCACGGTGATGGGGTGCAAGGAGTATGAGTCCCTGGTGCGCGATTTTCGCGTGCCGATTGTGGTCGGAGGATTCGAACCGGTAGATATTCTGGAAGCGGTCCTCATGCTGGTTCGTCAACTTGAAGCGGGTGAGGCGAAGCTGGAGAACCAGTATGTGCGATCGGTGAGCTACCAAGGGAATGTTTCGGCGCAGCAGATCATGACCGAGGTGTTTGAAGTCGCGGATCAGAAGTGGCGCGGCATTGGGTCGATCCCGCAGAGTGGTTTGCGTTTGCGCGAAGAGTACGCGGCTTATGATGCGGATCGAGTCTTTGATTTGGGTGAAATTACAGTAGATGAGCCGGCGGAGTGCATCAGCGCCTTGGTTTTGCAGGGATTGAAGAAGCCGACGGATTGTCCCGCGTTTGGCATGCGCTGCACGCCGGAGAATCCATTGGGAGCACCGATGGTCTCTACGGAAGGGGCATGCGCCGCCTACTATCACTATCGGCGCCATGCGGTCGCGAAATAGGAGAGAGCGTGTCCACGAAAACCCCGGCCGAAATAAATTTCGAACTCACTTGCCCGACGCCGCTCCCGGCCAAAGATACAATCCTGCTGGGGCACGGCAGCGGCGGCAAGTTGAGCGCCGAGTTGATTCGCGACATCTTCCTGCCTGCGTTCCAGAATCCGGTGCTGGCGCGCCTGGATGACCAGGCAATCGTGAATGTAAACGGCCAGCGTCTCGCCATCACCACCGATTCCTTCGTAGTAAAGCCACTGTTCTTTCCTGGCGGCAACATCGGCTCGCTGGCGGTTCACGGCACGGTTAATGATTTGGCGATGGGCGGCGCAACGCCGCTATTTCTGAGCGCCGCCTTCATCATCGAGGAAGGCTTCTCGATGGACGAACTCCGGCGCGTGGTGAATTCGCTGCGCCAGGCGGCAGCGGAAGCGGGCGTGCAGGTGGTGACGGGCGATACCAAGGTGGTCGAGAAAGGTAAGGGCGACGGGCTGTTCATCAACACGACAGGAATTGGACTGGTGCCAGAAGGAGTCGACCTTTCCGCCGACCGCGCCCGTCCCGGGGACAAGGTGTTGCTGAGCGGTTCGATCGGCGATCACGGCATCGCGATTCTGGCGCAGCGCGAGGGGCTGGAATTCGAGACTCAGATCCAGAGCGACAGTGCCGCCTTGCACACGCTGGTGGCGGAGATACTTGGCGTAACTCGTGACATTCGCTGCATGCGTGATCCGACGCGAGGCGGCGTCTCCAGCACGCTCAACGAAATCGCGGAGCGTTCGCGGGTTGGGATCGAACTGGTGGAAAGTTCTCTTCCGATCCACGAAGAGGTAAGAGGTGCGTGCGAATTACTCGGCTTGGATCCTCTCTACGTCGCCAACGAAGGCAAACTGATCGCAATCGTGGCGCCCGAGGCCGCCGATGCGGTGCTGCGGGCGATGAAAGGTCATCGCCTAGGATCGGAAGCTCAGATCATTGGCACGGTAAACAAACAGAGCCCGGGGCTGGTGACGATGCGAACGCCGTTCGGCACGACCCGTATCGTGGACATGCTCGCAGGCGATCAATTGCCGCGCATCTGCTAAAGACTGTCTGATAAAGTCTTTGTTGGCAAGATTGGATGCTATGAACCCGGCAACCCTCAGCGGCTAAAGCCGCTTGAGTGGCGGGTTCTAACGGCGCGGCTGAAGCCGCGCCCCTTCAAAGCTGTCACGGGACCGACGAGCGAGAGTTTCAAAGGAAATATGCACGAAATGGCGATCGCGAGTTCGGTGCTGGAAGCGGTCAAGACCGAGATGGGTCTCCATCCGGGAACTTACCCTTGCAGAGTCGGTCTCCGGATTGGCGAAATGGCAGCGATCGATCAGGACGCCCTGCGCTTCTGTTTTGAAGCGATCGTTCACGAGACCGATCTGGAGTCGCTTCAGTTGGGGATCGAGGTTTGTCCCCGCCGCCATCGTTGTCAGGTCTGCGAACGCGAGTTCGTGGTGCGCGACTACGACTCCCGCTGTCCCCAATGCGCGAGCCTGGAAACCACATGCATCAGTGGAGACGAGTTGGAGTTGGCCTATCTGGAGGTGGAAGAATATGGATCGAGTACCGTTGGAGCAAAAAGTACTCAGTGAGAACGACCGCGTCGCGGCTGAGTTACGTGCCCGATTTCAGGAGCACGGCATTCTGTGTCTGAATCTGATAAGTTCTCCCGGTTCCGGCAAGACCAGTCTTCTGGAGCGCACTCTCGAAGCCCTGCCGCGGCATGATCGCGTGGCCGTTTTGACGGGCGATATTCAGACCGAAAACGATGCCAACCGGCTAAAGCGATTTCACTTTCCGGTAAAGCAAATCACGACCGGAGGCACTTGCCACCTGGACGCTCGCATGATCGTGCGTCATTTGGCGGACTGGAAACTCGAGGACCTCGACCTTCTGTTTATCGAAAACGTGGGTAACCTGGTTTGTCCATCCAGTTATGACTTGGGCGAAGCGGCTAAGGTCGTGGTCTTGAGTGTTACCGAAGGCGAAGACAAGCCGCTGAAATATCCTTCTATTTTTTTCAAGTCCGACTTACTCGTGCTTAGTAAGATCGATCTGCTTCCGTACGTCCCATTTGACATCGAGGCGGCGGCGGAAAATGCCCGCAAGGTGCATCCGGGGATGGAGATTGTGAAAGTGTCTTGCCTGACCGGCAACGGTTTGCACGAATGGATGACATGGCTGGAGGAGCGACGCAAGGCGCGCAAGCCGCTGGCGCAGCAAACTGCGCAGGAGACTATGAGCTGACGATGTATGGACGTTCGGCGCCAGATCGAAGTTTCAGGCATTGTGCAGGGAGTTGGATTTCGACCGTACATCTATCGTCTCGCTACCGGCAGGCACCTTAGCGGTACGATTCGCAATACATCCGCCGGCGTCACCATTGAAATCCAGGGGCCGGCAGAAACCGTTCAGGATTTCGTTGACCGCTTGCCCGCCGAAGCGCCGCCCCTGGCGCGGATCACGAACTTGTCCGTCCGTGAGGTTCCGTGCGTTGTCGCGCAGATCGGGAGCGACCAAGATTTCCGCATTGTTCACAGCGCTGAGGGAGCGGAAGTCCGCACCCTCATTTCGCCGGACGTTGCGATATGTCCCGACTGCCTGCGCGAGATGTTCGACGCGAAGGACCGGCGCTATCGCTATCCGTTCATCAACTGCACCAACTGCGGGCCGCGCTTCACGATCATCCGCGACATTCCTTACGACCGGCCGAGCACTTCCATGGCGGTTTTCCCCATGTGCCCAGCCTGCCAGGCGGAGTACGAAGCCCCTTTAAATCGAAGGTTCCACGCTCAGCCCAACGCGTGCTGGGAGTGCGGACCTCGGGTGGAACTCTGGGATAAGTCTGGAAAGCGGAAGGAATGCCGCGATCCTATCGTCGAAGCGGTCTCCGCGCTCCATGCCGGGTTGGTCGTAGCAGTGAAAGGTCTCGGCGGTTTTCACTTGGCCGTAGATGCGACGAACCCCACGGCAGTGGCTCTGCTGCGTCAGCGGAAGCGCCGGGTTGAGAAGCCGTTCGCGGTGATGGTCCCGGATTTGCGGGCCGCCGAGGAAATTTGCGAATTGGATGATGCGGCGAGCGCGGCTCTGCAATCGATACAGCGGCCGATTGTATTACTGCCGAAAAAGTTGCGGCCGGTCGGGGACGCCCGGCTCTCCATAATCCCCGACGAGGTTGCGCCCTTCAACCGTTATCTGGGAATTTTTCTGCCCTACACGCCGCTGCATTACTTGCTGCTCGCCGAGGGAGGGTTTAAGGCTCTGGTGATGACCAGCGGCAACCAGAGCGAGGAGCCGATTGCGATCGATAATCGGGAAGCAGTAGACCGACTAAACGGTCTCGCCGACTACTTCCTCGTGCACAACCGTGACATCCTGCTGCGCTGCGACGATTCCGTGGTGCGAGTTGCAGGCAGCGTTACCCGGCAACTGCGGCGTTCCCGAGGTTTTGTTCCGGTGCCGGTTTTCCTGAAGGACGATCAGCCTTCGGTGCTGGCCGTCGGCGGCGAACTCAAGAACACCATCTGCCTCACCAAAGGAAAGCACGCTTTCTTGAGCCAGCACGTCGGAGATTTGGAGAACGCAGAAAGCTATAGTTTTTTCCACGAAGCTATCGAGCATCTGAAGCGGATTCTCGAAATCCGGCCGGAGATCATCGCCTATGACCTCCATCCCGACTACTTCTCCACCAGATGGGCGCTGGATCAGAGTGGAATGCAGTTGGTTGGCGTGCAGCACCACCACGCGCACATTGCCAGTTGTATGGCGGAGAATCACCTTGAAGGCCGGGTGATCGGGTTCGCGCTGGATGGGACTGGCTACGGCACCGACGGAAAAATCTGGGGCGGAGAGGTGCTCATCGCCGGATATGAAGACTTCGAACGTGCCGCTCATTTCGAGTATGTGCCCTTGCCCGGTGGAGCGGCCGCGATCCGTGAACCATGGCGGATGGCGGTAAGTTACCTGGCACATCATTTCGGGCGTGAGTTTCTGAAGCCGCAGTTTCTGAAGTTGGATCTCCCGTTCTTACGCCAGCTCAATCGGCCAAAAGCGGAGCTTCTCCTGCGTATGATGGAACAGGGCGTGAATTCACCGCTCACGTCCAGCTGCGGGCGTCTGTTCGATGCCGTGGCCGCTTTAGTCGGAATCCGTCAACAAGTCAATTACGAGGCCCAGGCTGCCATCGAACTGGAGATGGCGATGGCATCGTCAGAGATTGAATCGTCAGATAAAGACACTGCCTATCCGGTGAAGCTCTTGCCGGAGCTAGCGCCGGAAGATGACCATTGGATCATCAGCACTCGGCCGCTATTTGAAGCGCTGCTGGAAGACCTCGGCAGAAGCGTTCCTGTCGGAACGATCAGCCGGCGTTTTCACAACGGGTTGGTTGAGGGGTTCGTCCAGTTGGCAACGGTGCTACAAAAGAA
>JBEKFN010000299.1:0-5465 GCA_050013295.1 Terriglobales bacterium | reverse complement strand
ATTCGTCTGCTCGGATGGCACTGGGCTTTCTTGCCGACGGCGGCAGCGAAACTCATTCCCGCCGCAGATCTCTTTCCCACCTGGACCGCAGCCGTATGGTTCGTCACCCGCCACAAGGTGAAAGTAGGGGAGCAGGAGGTTCTGCCCCCAGGCCCAGCGCCCGAACCGCGCCGCGACTAAATCCGCAGTCGGATTGATCAGCGATTCCTTAAGGTAGGGATGGCGTTAGCGACGGACCCTTTGTTGGCAGGGTCTTCTACCCTGGTGTCAGTTTAAGGGCATTCTTGCAAATTTTCGCAGGTACTTGACTTGATGCACATATGACACTATTATTAGTGTCATATGAGATCACCCCGCGAACCCGACCTGGAACTGCGCGGTAAACTCATCCGCAGCCTCGGGGCTCTCCGCGAAATGCTGCCCGGCTCGTTTGTCGAACGCAAACGTGCCTGCGGCCGGCCCAACTGTCATTGCGCCGACGGCAAAAAGCTGCACTCGCAATATCAGATCTCCGTACTGATTGACGGCAAGCCCAAAGCTCTCAACATTCCAGCGAGATTAGCGGAGAAGGTGCGCGAAAAAATCGAGATGCGCCGACGCTTTGATGCCGCCGCTGCGACCATCTGCGGTGTCAACCTGAAGCGGTTTCTCCAAGAAAAGGAAGAGCGGCAAGTTTGAGCCGGCACCGGTTCGAGGCCTATCTCGACAAGGTGTTTGGCTTCTCGGATTTGGTGAGCGCTCTGCCCGAGGGACGGCAGTTTCCCCAACACTGCTGGAAAAAGGTGTTTGACGCCGTCTTCTTGGGGGCCGCGATGCAGATTCCCAGTCTGCTGCAGATCGAGGCCGAGTGCCACCATGGGGCGCTGGCCCAGCGCATCGGACCGGTCAGCGACGACACCATCGGCTACTCGCTCGAACGACAATCTCCCGAACCCGTGTTCGCGCTCAGTTGTGAAATTGCCCGCCGCCTGAAACGCAACGGCGTCCTACGCTCCGATTGGTCCCGAGGGTTGGTGGTGGGAGCGGTCGATGGCATTGAAATCTGCAGTTCGTTTGCCCGCTGTTGCCAGGCCTGTATGGAGCGAGAGATTCAACACAAGGTGAACGGCGAGATCAAAACCGAGATTCAGTATTATCACCGCATCGTGGTCGTGGTCTTGGTGAGCACGTCGTTCCCCATTCCCTTGGGTGTCCGCTTTCAGAAGAACGGCGAAACCGAGGTCTCCTGTGCCCTGGCTTTACTGCAAGATCTGGTCGGACAGTTGGGCCGCCGCTTCCTGGATGTGCTGGTGGGGGACGCCTTGTATCTACAAGCGCCCTTCGTCAAGCAAGTGGAACGTCTGGGTCTGGTGTGGGCCTTCACCTTGAAAGAGAACCAGCCCGAGTTATTGCGCGAGGCGGAGCGTTGCACCCAGGATTGTCCCCACGGCGTTCAGGAGGAACCGGGCCGGCAGATTCAATACTGGCACTTGCCGGAGCTTGATTGGCCGGTCGCGGATCGCCTGGTGCAGGTCGTCAAAACGGTTCGTATCGAACACCAGCGCCGCGTCACCATCAGCGGAAAAGACGCTCATCGGACCAAAGGCAAGACCTCGTTCACACAGCCTAGCACCAACTTCTACGCCACCAATTTCGAACTGGGCTCGATCTCGCCCCTGTTCATTCATCAGTTCAGTCGTAGCCGTTGGCGAATCGATACGGAAGTCTTTCAGACCCTCACCACCGACTGTCACCTCAAACATCCCGCGGTCCACCAAACCACGGCCCTGGTGGTGCTGACCATGATCCGGTTTCTGGCCTATACCCTGTCCCTGGTCTTCTACCACCGCCAAGTCTGCAGCCATGCCCGCCGCAAATGCCAGACCTTTCATGAGCTCGCCAACCGCTTGGCCTACTGGTTCGTCGCTCTTTCGCCCAATACCAGTTGATGCCCCCGCGCCTGTCCTGCGACGTGTCCGGCGATCTTTCCCGGCGTCCGTCCTGACGCTCCGGTCGCCTATTCTCTCCCCACCCGAAAACTTAACCGCGCACTCCAGTTTCGCAACGGTTTCTGCCCTCCCCCGAGCATTCCAACTTGTCCCAGCTTCCTTGTCCGCCACAACTCGCGTCAAATCAGAAGCCTACCCCACGCGCACATGGCGCTTTAAGGAATCGCTGATGGCTGGCGCGGAAAGCTTGACAATCGTAGCGCACAAGCCTAACATTGAAATTGAGTAGGCACCTTGTCTTATTCGTACTCTTTCAGATCCTCTTACCAAGTTAGCCTAACTGAAAACGATCTCCTCTTCGATGGCTCTGAGGAGAAACCTGAGTCGATTACGGATCCGCTGGGGATCGTGTTGCCAGCGAGAAAACCGAAGGCCCGTTGAGAACGACTGCGTGGTCTTCGATTGCGAATGGCAAGTGGGAAAACGGGGAGCTTGGCTTACTATTGCCTCCCTTCTGTTGGTAGTCTCTTTTTGTCAGATCGACGGAAAACAGAAAGGAACCATGAAAAACATCAAATTTGTTGTGAAAGTGAACCGTGGTGCTCATGCCACTCAATACGTGCAGCGCGTTGATAAGCTTCCCATCCAGACGACAACCGACCGCAAGCTGGCCCTGGTAATGGGTAGATTTACAGCCGAAGACGCGGTCAAATCCATGCAAACTTCCCACTGTAACCCGGAATTAGTATCCGTACGGGTCAGCGCCTAGAATCTCGGCGTCGGGCCGAGCCGAAGCAATCGAATAGGAAGCACGACTATCCCCCATATGAGCCGGGTTGGCTGGGTTATGCCCCGCTCGACGGATGAATTATGCAGAAACGTGAATGTTCGGAGTGCGGTGGGGAGTTGGTTCTGGCAGTGCGCGCGAACCAACCCCCTCCGAGTAACGGTGGGCCAAGCCTCGTGACCAGCGCATTCACAAGCTGGAGATGTGGCACCTGCGGCTGCGCCTTTACCGCAGCGCAACTTCGCGAAGACAAGCGAGCGCTCAAAGCAACCGAACACGCCTAAATACTTAGCCGGAATATCCCGTACTAATCCCCAGAAGGCATCAGTTCGTCAGATGCCTCCCAGCACGGAGCCATCAGCGACGGATCGGTGAACGACCGATCGGTGAGCGACCGATCCATGAACAATGGATCGCCCATTGCCATCGGGTGCGTGATGGCATGGCCATTTCCCGGCACTGCAAGTTGATCGATGACGTCGCTGAACTGGGCCTCCTCAGTTGAGCCCTCGAGCGCCATGGTGGACGTGGTGCCGCCAGTGATGACCTGCTGTACGGCATCGAAGTATCCCGTTCCGACGAAGCGCTGGTGCTTGACCGCTTCATAGCCGACCTGCTGCTCGCGGAGGAATTCCTTTTCCTGCAGCCGAGAGTAAGCCGTCATTCCGGCCTGCTTATAGCCGCGGGCGAGTTCGAACATGGCGAGGTTGAGAGCGTGGAACCCTGCCAGCGTGACGAACTGGAACTTGTAGCCCATGCTGGCGAGCTCGTGTTGGAAACTGGCGATGGTAGCGTCGTCCAGATTCTTCTTCCAGTTGAACGAGGGCGAGCAGTTATAGGCCAGCAACTTGCCGGGATAGACCTCATGAACGCAATCGGCGAATTCGCGCGCTTCCTCGAGATCGGGCTTGGAGGTTTCGCACCAGAGAATATCCGCATACGGCGCGTAAGCAATGGCGCGGGCGACGGCGATCTGTAAGCCGCCCTCAATGTAGTAGAAGCCCTCGACGGTGCGCTCGCCGGTGACGAATTCGCGGTCGCGCGGGTCGACGTCGCTGGTCAGAAGATTGGCGCTGTCGGCGTCGGTGCGCGCCATGATCAGCGTGGGCACGCCCATCACATCGGCGGCCAGCCGGGCAGCGACCAGTTTCTGGATCGCCTCGCTGGTCGGCACCAGCACTTTGCCGCCCATGTGGCCGCACTTCTTGGCCGATGAAAGCTGGTCCTCAAAATGAACGCAGGCGGCGCCCGCCTCAATCATGGCCTTCATGAGTTCGAAGGCGTTGAGGTTGCCGCCGAATCCCGCCTCGGCGTCGGCGATGAGCGGAGCGAACCAGTTCGTGCCGTTGTGGCCTTCGGCGTGATGGATCTGGTCGGCCCGCATCAGGGCCTGATTGATGCGGCGACACAGATTAGGCACGCTGTCGGCCGGATAAAGACTTTGGTCGGGGTACATCTGGCCGGCATTGTTGGCGTCGGCGGCGACTTGCCAGCCGCTTACATAGATGGCCTTCAATCCAGCCTTAACTTGCTGGACGGCCTGGTTGCCGGTCATGGCGCCGAGCGCCGGGACGAAGGACTCTGCCTCGTCCTGCAGCATGTTCCACAGCCGCTCCGCGCCGTGGCGCGCGAGGGTGTGCTCGATCTGGAACGAGCCCCGCAGGCGGTTGACATCCTGTTGGGTGTACGGACGGGTGATACCACGCCACCGTGGGCTGGTCTGCCAACTGCTGGTTTGCCGGTTGCTGGTTTGCCGGTTGAAATTCGTCATGTGTTTCTCCCCACGCAAAGTTTTGCGTCCTGCATGCAGTAGACCCCGGCTTGCCCCTTCAGACAAACCGCGCTGTCCGTCCGGTCCCACTGGTCCGAAATGGCCTAGTGGAGGCGAGTCTGCGTTGGCGCGTCGACGTGGGATTACTGCACCCGCATTCCTGGCTGCCGGGGCCGGGCTGGGTTCCGATTTACAAGAAGATTACGACAGGAATTTGCGGAGTTCTTGACGCTTGCCAGGTATGATTTATTGGACTAGAACGTCAATGAATGGTGATGGGCGCACGCAGGAGTCATTCCGCCAACCTGCAGATTGACGCAGGCTTCCTCTCGCAGTTACAGGGACATGTTGCGGCGCGTGAGATCGAGCGCGGGATGGCCTGTCTGCGATCGCACCAGGAGCTGATCGAGAAGTTCGATCCCTGCCAGGAAAATGCCGCTCGCCTGTTGGCCCATCTGGCGATATGGACGGATATCGGATTCAGCGGGCCGCCACTCCGGGAGCTTCTGCAACGCTTTGAACACTTTGAACCAGGATTGCGGTCGAGGCTCTCGATCGCCGAGTACATCTGCCTGCGCATGACCGAAGGCGTGGCTGCGATGGCGGAAGAAGCGGAGGAAAAGGCGATTGGTCATTTTGACTTCGTCCTGAGTCTGGGGCAGGAGCTGGACGACCGGTTTCTGCTGGCCATCGTTTACTTCTGGAAGGGGCGCTGCCTGCGGAGAAGAGGCGACTACGACGAAGCCTTGATTTACACCGGCAAAGGAAGAGACCTGGCGCTGGCGTTAGGCTATCTGCGAATGGCGGCGGTGATGCAGGTGCTCGAGAGCTGGCTTTTGTTTCAACAGGGCAAATGGAAAGAAGCCATGCACATATCCCATGCGGCGGAAAGCGCGCTGCGCGAGACCGACGACTATGTGACGCTCGGCAACATTCAATCCTTCTACGGGCGAATGGCGCGCCGGGAAGGCCGTTTCGA
>JBEKFN010000298.1:0-5479 GCA_050013295.1 Terriglobales bacterium | reverse complement strand
GTCCGCTTCCCGCGGAACCGAAAGGATCGGTTGCTTCGCGTAGGCGGGGTCTCCCTTTTGCTCCTTCGGCGCCTCAGTTGCGCCCGTGTCGAGCGGTGGTAGATATTCTTCCGGCGTATAAGTTACCAGCGACGACGGGTCAAACGCGGCGTGCACCAGAATTCTTTGCTGTCGAATCCAAGAGAGCGAAAGCGTCCATATCAGAGCAACAGCCGCCACGTGCAACAGCGCAGATTGCAGGAATCGTCCCCACGGTAGCTTTTGCTGGACGAACACATCCTGCCACAGGTTGAATTCGTCGCCAGGGAACTCCGCCCGTCGAAGTATCGGGCGCAGCGCTTCGCGAAATTCGCTAATGAATTCCGGGCGCGCAGGATCGCGTTCCACCAACAGTCTCAACAGTCTTGTCTCCGGGGATTCCATCTCTGGCTCCAAGTTGCGCTCTAGCCAACTCCCACGACGGTGCCCCCGGAAGGCGGGATCCGAGGCGGCATTGCTGCCTCGCCACGGACGGCTAATCTGTAGACAGATTATAACTGACCGCGAGGTGTGGCTTGCCGGCATCCCGTTGTGCCCGCATTATGGTCGTGGCCACTATACTGAATGTTCCGGGGTGAGCATGCCCATCCACACCACCCGCTTCTACGCGCCGCAACTTGCGTCTTTCGTGCTTCTTGCTTTGATGCTGGCAGGCGCGCAGGCGCAACCGGATCGACAGAATCCGGATCGACAGAATAAAGATCAGCAGAGTCCAGCAGCTTCTGGCGAGGATTACTCCGGCATTTATAGCTTTTTGCAAGATGGCGAATTTCTGCAGGTCACCGTGGAAGATCACGGAAACGTGATCGGCTTTGTTTCGCGCTACGCCGATAAGGAAGGCGATAGCGGGTTTCTCGATCACTTTTTTAGGTCGGGTAAGCTCGCGGGTAACCAACTCGCATTTACCACCGAAGCCGTGCGCGGTGTAGCGTTCGAATTTCGCGGGACGGTCGAGCGCGGCGAAGGCAAGAGTCGGAGCGACGAAGCGTATTATGTGCTCAAGGGAACTCTTGTCGAGAACACAACCGATGAAGCGAAGAAAACTTCTTCCCGCTCGCAAGAGGTTGCACTGAAGAGCTTCCCGCAGGATCTGGCGCCCCCACGGCCGGAAAGGAAGTAGGCGGTTCGTCGAGACATCGATCGAACAATCCATCAATACATCTCTCAAACCATCGTTGAAAGGAGCGTTTATGAAGAACAGGGTGTTGTTAGTAGTCCTCATGTTGGCCTGCGTGCTGCCCGTCGTGTGCGAAGACAAGGAAGAAAAGGTGGACACGCGCATCAACCAATCCGCGGACGTGTTCAAGGAAATCCTCGGTATGCCGGATGGAATTCCGAAGGATCTGCTCAACAAGGCGTATTGCGTCGTGATTTATCCTTCGGTAAAAAAGGCGGCCTTTGTTGTCGGCGGCAGCTACGGGCGCGGATTGATCACGTGCCGCAAGGGGCGGGATTTTTCGGGCCCGTGGAGCGCGCCGGCGATGTTTGCGCTGGAAGCCGGGAGTTTCGGTTTCCAAATTGGTGGGCAGGCCACCGACTTCGTGCTGCTGGTGATGAATGAGTCGGGCGCAAATTCGGTAATGTCGAGCAAAGTGAAGCTGGGAGGGGACGCGTCGGTCGCGGCCGGGCCGGTGGGACGCGACGCTGCCGCGGCAACCGACATCGTCCTGAAAGCGGAGATTCTGTCGTACTCCAGAGCGCAGGGACTGTTTGCCGGAGTGTCGCTGGAGGGTTCGACGCTGCGATCCGACGACGGAGCCAACAAGACCCTGTACGGAAAAGAACTGAGCGCCAAGGAAATAGTACGGGAGGGAAAAGTGGCGCCCCCGGCGGCGGCGCGAGGGCTGCTGGCGCTCCTGGGGAGAGTTTCTCCGAAACACATGAAAATGTAGTTCCAGCCGGGTAATAGCTCGTCGGTGATGGCGTTCGTAGCCGGTCGCTGCCTTGCCGGGAAGAATCGGTTTGGTGAATTCGTCGCGATGTACCACCTGGAACCGATCCGCGGTTAGGACTGCAAGTGTGCGGCCGGATGATGCGGCGACCACTGCGGGTCTTCATCGGGCGTTACGATCTGGCCGTCGCGCATGTGGACGATGCGGTCGCCATACTCGGCCGCCTCGGGATTGTGCGTAATCATGAGCACGGTCTGCCCCAAATCCTTGTTCGACTGGCGCAGCATGTTGAGGACGACGCTCGAGCTTTTCGAATCCAGGTTGCCGGTGGGTTCGTCGGCGAGCACGATGGCGGGACGGTTGATGAGAGCCCGGGCGAGCGCGACTCTCTGCTGCTCGCCGCCCGAAAGCTCGTTCGGCCGATGCTCAAGACGTTGGGCGATGCCGAGCATATCGGTGATCTTCTTCAGGAACGCAGGATCGGGCTTGCGCAGGCCGGCGATGTCAACGGCGATCTCGATGTTCGAGCGCGCACTGAGCGTCGGCAGAAGATTGAATTTCTGGAAGACGAATCCGATCTTACTTTTGCGCAACCGGGTGCGCTCACCGTCGGAAAGCGTGGCGAAGTCCACGCCATCGATGGTGACGCTTCCCGAGTCGGCGCGGGTCAGTCCGCCGAGCAGATAAAAGAGCGTGGACTTGCCGCTGCCCGAAGGGCCCACGACCGTGACGAACTCCCCTTTCTGCACGCTGAAGGAAACGCCGCGTAGCGCTGGCACATCAACCTTGCCAACCCGGTAGGTTTTGCGCAGTTCCCTGGCTTCGATGAAGGGCGGCATCCAGTGAAAACCATATCACAGGAAGAAGCGCGATTGAGGCATTGAATCATTGAGGCATTGAATCATTGAGGCAGTGGATCAATGTCTCAATGTCTCAATGATTCCATGTCTCAATGACTTCACGCCACCGTCGCGTGCTGGACGACCCCCACCCGAGCGCGGAGTTCAACCTGACGCTTGGGGCCGCGCTTGCGCACCAGCAACAGGCGAATGCGTTCCAGCAGGTCCGCGGGTTCGTACATTCCCTTGGACAGAAAAACATCGGCCAGCGTTTCGCGTTCGTAGATTTTGGATCGGCCGGAGATCAGCACGGCCGGAGTCTGCGGAGAAAGACTTTTGATTTTTTCGATCAGCCGCGAACCATCTACACCGGGCATGATCAGGTCGGTGAGCACCAGATCAACTCCGCCCCGGCGGAAGGCTTCGAGGGCCATCTCGCCACTGTTGCACGCGAACACGCGGTAGCCCCGCGTTTCCAGCATGATTTTGCGAATAGAGAGTGACTGTTCGTCATCGTCCACACAAAGAATTGTTTTCTTGGGTTTCATTGGCCTAACCGGGAGAGTGTAGTCATAAGTTTCCTCTGACTTCTTCCTAACTTCTTTTTTTTGGAATTGTGAGCGAGGTGAATGCTAAACAGAATCGGAGCGCCCGTAAAGTACCGTGCTCGCCAATGGCACGCTGGTGGTCGGCAAGATCGTGCCATCGAACTGAGAGCGGTGACTGGCGCGCCGTTTCGATCCATTAGATGGCGAGCGTGACTTCACCGCGAAGAACCTCTACACAATTTCCACCGACACGCACATTGACCACCTGGTTATCCTGCCGGTTTTCCTGCTGGCTGTCCTGCTTTGTGGCGCGAACAAAAATGCGGCTGGGACGGTGCACTTCGAGCCCTTGCTCGATCAGAACCTGCTCATCGCTCGCCGCCACGCCGTGCGCGACCATCCAGGCGGAACAGCATCCGGCGGCAGATCCGGTGGCTGGATCTTCTCCGTTATAGAAAATCATGCGGGCGTGGAGGCGGGCTTTGGGATCGACGGTTTCACGGCAAACAAAATAGAAGAATCTTCCTCCGCTGCCCGCGAGGTATTCGGCGGCGGCGAGATCGAGGCGGAGGTTCTGCAGCGTCTTCAGCGAACGCAGCGCGGCGATGGTGAAAGGCACGCCGGTGGAAACGGTTTGGATGGGCGCGGAGCCGTCGAAGTCAGCCGCGCTGAGGCCCGTGACGCGCGCGACGTCGTTCACGTCGTGGATCGCGCCGAACTCGGGATTCATCTGCGTCATCTCTCCGAAAGCGGGCTGCGGTGGTTCCTCGGTGAAGCGCACGGGGACGGTACCGACGTTCAGATCGAGCCGGATTTCTGCCGCGCCGGTCTGGCCCCGCAAAACGAAAGCGGTGCCGAGCGTAGGATGTCCGGCGAAGGGCAATTCTTCCTGCACGGTGAAGATGCGCACGCGGACTCCGCGGGTCTTTTCTGCGGCGGCATCCCCGGGAAGAATGAAAGTAGTCTCGGAAAGATTCATCTCGCGCGCGAGCGCCTGCATCTGCTCGGTGCTAAGACCACGTCCGTCGAGAAAAACCGCCAGAGAGTTGCCGGTGAGGGCGCGGTCGGTAAACACATCGACCTGCACCATGGGGAACTTACGTGCCGAGGTAGCCATGTGTGAGATATTACCGAACCTTAATCGCGCGGGCCAAGAGCTCGCGCGCCCAGGCATAACCGCAACCCAATGCAATCCCGTGGTCCCTGCCTGAACGGCCTAGCCCGGTTGACTGGCGGGTGGGTCACTGGATATTCTCTCTCTACTAGGGTCAGTGGGGCTCAAACGCTGCCGGCCATTCTCAATTTCTCAAAAACTACGCGAGGAACCAACATGTCTCTACGCATCAATTCGGAAGCTCCCAACTTTACCGCCGAAACCACGCAAGGCGCGATCAACTTTCACGAGTGGATCGGCAACGGCTGGGCGATCCTGTTTTCACATCCCAAGGATTTCACTCCGGTGTGCACGACCGAACTAGGCTACATGGCGGGTCTCGAACCGGAGTTTGCCAAGCGCAACACGAAAATTATCGGGCTGAGCGTGGATCCGGTGACTAGTCACGGCAAGTGGGCAGCCGACATTGAAGAAACGCAGGGGCACAAGGTGACCTATCCGATGATCGGCGATCCGGAACTCAAGGTGGCGAAGCTTTATGACATGCTGCCCGCCGAGGCTGGAACCACCTCCGAGGGCCGGACGGTGGCCGACAATGCCACCGTGCGCACCGTGTTCGTGATTGGTCCGGACAAGAAGATCAAGCTGATGCTGATCTACCCCATGAGCAGCGGACGCAATTTCGACGAGGTGCTGCGCGCGCTGGATTCGATACAACTCTCCGCGAAGCACAATGTTGCTACGCCGGTGAACTGGAAGCCCGGGCAGGACGTGATCATTCCCACATCGGTTTCAGAAGATCAGGCCAAGCAAAAATATCCAGCTGGCTGGAAGACTCTGAAGCCCTATCTTCGAGTGGTGGCGCAGCCGAAGTAGTTCGTGTTACGTTCCAAACCAAGTACGGAAGCGCATGCGGTCCGGTGATCGTCCCGGTCTTCAAAACCGGCGGGCGGCATCTTCGATGTCGCCGGTGTGTTCGACTCACACACGCTTCCGCCAAGTCTAGTGATTTGTTATCAATGCGTTACTGGAAAGCATGAACTGGCG
>JBEKFN010000297.1:0-5493 GCA_050013295.1 Terriglobales bacterium | reverse complement strand
GCTTTCTCCTTGTCGATGCCGGAATCGCGCGAAAAGTACATGGTCTGCGACGGAAAGGCGAAGCCGCTGCCCGATTTCTCGACGATACTCATGATCCGCAACAACAGGTCCTCGCGGATCGCGTTGAATTCGTTGGAGTCGCGCGTGAGCACGTAGCTGAAAATCTCAAGGCGCAAAGCGCTGTTGTCGAAATTGGCGAAGCGGATGCTTGCGCTGTCACTTTCGACTTTCGCGTGTTCGTACAACATCCGGCGGATTTCAGCCAGCAGATAGCGTAATTGGTCCCCCGTGGTCTCATACCTGATCGCGAGCGCCGGATTGAACAGAATTTTGTCGCGACGGGCGAAATTTTCGATGCTCATGGTGGCGAGCGCGCCATTGGGAATGGAGAGTTCGGTGCGTGCGTCGGTGCGAACGCGAGTAGAGCGCAGGCTGATGTCTTCTACGGTTCCGGTGCGGTCGCCGAAGCGGCAGTAGTCGCCGACGCGGATGACTTCGTCGGCCAGTACGGAAATTCCGCCAAAAAGATTTTCGAGTGTCTTCTGCGCGGCGAAGGCGATGGCAATGCCGCCGATGCCGAGGCCGGCGAGCACGGTGGTCAGGTTGAACCCCAGGATGGCCAGTATCGCAAGGAACCCTGCGACCACCACCAGCGCTGCGAGCAGCCGCTCGGCCAGCACCATCAGCGTTCCCGTGCCGATGCGGCCCCCACTTATGGCATGCATACGCAGCCGCTGCATGGTAAGGCCGGTGACGCGGAGCAGGAACCAGAAGAAGCCGATACTGACCAGCACGCCGATGGTCCGATAGTAATAAAGACGTGGCAGCAGCGGCAGGCCGAGGTAGGCGGCAATTACGCGATGAGCAAGCGCGCTGAATGAGAGCAGCAACGGCTTGGACAGGCGGCTGTAAGAATGCAGGTTGGGGCGATTTCTGAACTTGAGCCAAAGCCGGCGGGGAATCGCCAGCAGCAGAACCATCGCCCATCCGATCGCGAAAGCTAGTGGAATCGCAATGAAAAGCGCCAGCCATTGCCAGAGCGGCATCCCCAGAAAAACATTTCGCACCAGGCTCTGCGGGAGCTTGTTTTCGACCTGGTGAGCCTCAACGTTCGCATAAAGGTCGGGGACTTTGCTGAGCGTGTCCGCCGAAAACAGCCAAATGTTCCCAGCGTTTGGATCTGTGAGCCGGACGAGGACAACGGGAACATCCGCATCGCGGGTGGAAAAATTTCCGATGGTTTGCTGATCGGAGGTGCCGTAATTCGGATCGCCTTCGGGACTGGTGCTGATCCGTCGCACGCTGCCCACAAAGGCGCTGTCCATCAGCACTTTCAGTTTCCCGGCAATGTCGGGGCCCTGCGACTGGCGGCGCGCGGCGCTCATTTGTAGGTAGTCGGCGGCGGTCCTTTCATTTCCGTCTTGCGCGGCTTTCAGGAATCCGAGCACGGCTCCCGAAGGCGTCTCACGTCCCAGTGGATCGGCGGATGCGGAACTCGGTGCCTGAGGCTTAGTACCAGACTTCAGCAGGCTGTTGACGGACTGGGCCGCCAGGCTTTGAAAGGAAAGAGAAACGGCAAGAATCAAGAGAGCTAGTTTTCTCATCATTGTTCCAACAAGGTTCCAACAAGTGCCAGCGCCGAGTAGCGCCGGCATCTTGCCGGCTGTTCCGAGAGCGTCCCGCTCTCGGCGGGCGAGGACGTCCGCCGAACAGCCACCGGGACGGCGGCGCTACAACGTGATCACAATGCTACCTCTTGGGACGATAAATGTCGGTGGCCTGCCCATAGAAGACCTCGGCCGATTCCATCATCGTCTCCGACAGGGTTGGGTGCGGATGAATGGTCATGCCAACATCGGCCGCCAGCGCGCACATTTCAATGGCCAGCACGCCTTCGGCGATCAGTTCGCCCGCGCCCGCGCCCACGATGCCGACACCGAGCACGCGCTCTGTCTTCGGATCGATGAGCAACTTGGTCAGGCCTTCGGGGCGATCGAGTGTGATGGCGCGGCCGGACGCAGCCCACGGAAACTTGGCGATGGTGATTTCGCGTCCTTGTTCTTTGGCCTGCGTTTCCGTCAGCCCGGCCCACGCGATCTCCGGATCGGTGAAGACGACCGCGGGAATTGCGTTCGGCTCGAACGCAACTTTGTGGCCGGCGATGGCTTCGACGGCGGTCCTTCCCTCATGCATTGCTTTGTGGGCGAGCATCGGTTCGCCGGCTACGTCGCCGATGGCGTAGATCGTGGGGTCGGCGGTTTGGCGCTGCTCGTTGATTTCGATGAATCCCTTTTCGTTGACTTTGACTTTCGTCTGGTCGAGGCCGGGGATTTCGGAATTTGGCCGGCGTCCGACCGACATCAGCACGCGGTCGAACACCTGTTCTTTCTCTTTTACGTTCGGACCATCGAGCGCCACGCGAATGCCGGTCTTTTCGTCCTTGAGCGATTTGACCGTGGTATTCAGCAGGATCGCGGAAAAAAGTTTTTCCAGGCGCTTGTGCAGAGGGAGGACCAGGTCGCGGTCGGCGCCGGGCAGCAGGCCGGGCATCATTTCTACGCAGGTCACTTTGGTGCCGAGCGTGGCGTACACCGAGCCTAGTTCCAGTCCGATGTAGCCGCCGCCGATGACTAGCAGCGTTTTTGGAACGTCGGGCAGATCGAGAGCGCCGGTTGAATCCATGAGGCGCGGGCTGTCGAGGTTGAGGCTCGGTACCACAGTCGGACGCGATCCGGTGGCGATGATGATGCGATCAAAAGTCAGGTTCTCTTCGCCGCCAGCCGCGGTCTTCGTGATCTTCAGCGTGGTGAAATTCACGAATGCCGCTTTGCCCTGCACCAACTGGACCGAACGCTGCTTTGACAACTGACCCAGTCCGCCGGTGAGCTTCTTGACTACACTTTCTTTCCATCCGCGGAGTTTGTTGAGGTCGACTTTGGGCTCGCCGAATTCGATGCCCCAGTTCTTGGCCTGCTCGGCTTCTTCAAGCAGTTTGGCTACGTGCAGCAGGGCCTTGGACGGGATGCAGCCGCGATAGAGGCAGACGCCGCCGGGGTTCACTTCTGGATCGATCAGCGTAACCGTCATGCCCAAGTCGGCGGCCAGAAATGCAGCAGCATAGCCGCCGGGTCCGCCACCGATTACTGCTACACGGAGATTTGAAGAAGTCGTCATTTCGTTAGTGTCCTCAGTTCCTATAAACTTAGCCGCTCCCAGCCAGAGCTTTAGCCGCAGAAAGCGGAGAGTACGCGGAGAAATACGAAATGAAATCCAAAAGCTGGCTGGCCGCGGTGCTCCTCACGCTGACAATCAAATGTCCCAAATACAAGAACAAGAACTTTCTCTGCGCACTCGGCGTTCTCTGCGGTTAAGAATCTTATCCCTGCACCGAAAGCAAAAATGGCTGCTCGAAGGCTTCCGCGATCCAGTGCAGGAAACGCGCGGCGTCGGCGCCATCGATCAACCGGTGATCGTACGAGAGTGAGAGCGGCAGAATCAAGCGCGGCTCGAATTTGTTGTTCACCCACTCCGGCTCCATGCGCGAACGCGAGAGGCCGAGAATCGCGACCTCGGGATGATTCACAATCGGTGAGAATCCGGTGCCTCCGATTCCTCCTAGATTGGTGATGGTAAATGTGCCGCCTTCCATCTCCTCGGGAATTAGCTTGCGGTCGCGCGCTTTCTTGGAGAGCTGCGTCATCTCCGCCGCCAGTTCGACGATATTTTTCTTGTCTACCTCGCGAATCACCGGCACCAGCAGCCCGCGATCGGTGTCCACCGCAACCCCGATACTGATGTACTGCTTGTAGATGATCTCTTCCTTCCCCATATCAATCGAGGCATTGAACTGGGGGAAGACTTTCAGGGCCGAGGCGCAGACTTTCAACGCGATCGCGGTCACGGTCATTTTGCCGCCGGCTTCTTCCGCTCGCGGCGCGAAGCGCGCGCGCAACTGTTCGAGTTCGGTGATGTCGGCGCGATCCTGCTGGGTAACATGCGGGATTGTGTTCCATGCCTGACGAAGATGCTCAGCGGTTTTGCGCCGCACTCCGCGCATCGAAACGCGTTCCGTCTTGCCCCACTTGGCGAAGTCGGGCAGTTCGGGTTCCGCGAAGCTGCCGCGCGGAGTTTGCGCCGCCGCGGCCGCCGCCATTAGCGAATTCTTGGCGCACAGTTTCACGTCGTCTTCACTAATGCGACCGCCCGGGCCGCTGCCTTGCACGCTGTGAATATCCACTCCGATTTCGCGCGCCAGACGACGCACGTGCGGCGCCGCCGGCGCCGGATCGCGGTGTTCCGTGCCCGCAACCTTGCCTAGCTGTACGGGCATGCTGAACGTTGGCGTCGCAGTTTGCGGCTGATCCGGGGGCAGCGCCTGCTCTTCCGTTTTTCCCTCGGCGCGCATGGCCAGGTGGAACCCGAGCCGAGCCGCTTGCTGTCCGGAAATGTGTTCCACCGGTTCGTGCCTGCGAGCAGGCTCCGCCTCGGCGACTGCACTGCCCTCCAGCGTGAAGACGACCTCGCCAACTTTGACCTTCTGACCCACCTTGACCTTGACCTCGCGCACCACGCCGCTGACCGTGGAAGGAACTTCGACAACGGCTTTTTCGGTTTCGAGTTCCATCACCGGCTGGCCTTCAGAAACGCGCGCGCCCGGCGAGATCATCAGCCGCAGCAGATCACCGGAGTCGATGTTTTCTCCCAGCTCCGGCAGCTTGAACTCGCTGGCCGTCGCCGACGCCGTCGGCGTCGCTCGCTGCTCCGGCGGAGGTGCAGCCGTGGGGGCTGGCTTCGCTGGGGTCGCGGAAACTGGGGTTGCGGGAACTGAACTGGGCGGCGCGGCCGATTTTTCCGTTTTCGAAGCAGGCGTCGTTCCAGCTCCGGATCCGTTCTCGACGGTGAAGATGACCTGCCCTACCCGCAGCTTGTCGCCTTCTTTTACGCGGATTTCCCCGATGGTGCCAGTCACCGACGAAGGCACTTCCACAACCGCCTTGTCGGTTTCGAGTTCCATCACCGGCTCGCCTTCGGTGATGCTGGCGCCGGGCTTGATCATCAAGCGGACCAGGTCGCCGCTCTCGATGTTCTCGCCCAGCTCGGGCAGTTTGAATTCCGTTGCCATTCTTTCTTTGTCCCTCTAGCGCTTTCTCCGCCGGGGTTTCGCGGACGGGCGGGGCGCCCGTCTCTCCACTAGCTGCTGGCCGGGTTGCGTTTTTCCGGATCGATGCCAAGATCGCGGATCGCTTTCTCCAGGAGTTTCGCGCTGACCGCGTCGGCGCCGTCCTTCTTCTGCCCGGACTTTTCGCCCGCCAGCGCATGCAGCGTGGCGAGCACGATGTGCTTTGCGTCCACTTCGAAAAAATCTCGCAGAGAGGCACGATTCTCGCTGCGCCCGAAACCGTCCGTGCCGAGCGACACCAGTCTGCCCGGAACCCACTGGGCAATACTGTCCGGCAAGACCTTCATGTAATCCGATGCTGCGACGAATGGACC
>JBEKFN010000296.1:0-5531 GCA_050013295.1 Terriglobales bacterium | reverse complement strand
TCGCGCTCAAGAAAGGAATCGAAGGTGGAGAAAGATTCTTCACGCAGCGAGCCCAGGTTCGGCTGATTCGGACTGGGTTGGTTCAACCCCAGCATCGAGGGTCCGCTGATCGGCGGCAACGGTTTGCTTGCTGGCCGAGCCGCGTTCTCCATGACGACGGGCCGCACCGGTTCAGGCGCGTTCGTTGCCTTGGATGGGAGAGCTGGCGGGAAAGCTGGCGGGGCGGCAGATGGCGGGCCTGGCGCTGGTGCGCCCGCCGTCCGCGAAGCTTCGAGCAAGGTCCCGCACATTCCGCAAAAACGGAAATTGTCCGAATTGTTCTCACCGCACTTCGGGCAGATCACAATGGTTCTCCGGATGTCTTTCCTACAGTCTAACTCTTGCCCGCGAGGTCATTCGGCATGTTCGTTCAATTAGAATGCAAACGCCCGGTTTCCGCCGATGCCGAAATCTCCTAAAGCCAAGCCCACGCCCGCCGCGAGGCGTTTCGAGGCCAGGCTCGAGCGCATGCCCTCCCGCCTCAACTGGGTCATTATCCACATGCCGTTCGATGCGGCCAAAGTCTGGGGGTTGCGTGGCCAGATCAAGGTGAAAGGCGAAATTAACGGGTTCGAGTTCCGCACTTCGTTATTTCCCACCAAGGAGGGTCGGCACATTTTGCTGGCCAACAAGCGGATGCAAAAGGGCGCCCGCGCCGCGGAAGGCAGCGTCGCCCGTTTTCAGATTGAACTGGACCGCGAAGAACGGATGGTAGAAATCCCCGATGAGCTCAAGCGCATTCTGGGCGAAGCTCGCGCGCTGCGGCGCTGGTATGACGGGTTGAATCACTCCACGCGCAACGACATCGCCAAGTGGATCACCGAACCGAAGAGCGGCGAAGCCCGCATGCGTCGCGCGGAACAAATTGCGGAACGTCTGCTCAATGTCATGGAGGCGGAACGAGAGGCGCCGCCTGTTCTTCAGGTCGCTTTCGCACGGCATCCACAAGCCCGCGAGGGTTGGGATCGCATGTCGGCCTCTCGCCGGCGCGGACATCTGTTTGGCATTTTCTACTACCGGACTCCGGATGCTCAAGCCCGCCGCATCGACAAAATGCTCGATGACGCCACCGTGCTCGCCGAGAAAATTAGTAGAAAGAAAAGTGAGCGATGAATTCAGGCCCCGGTGTCAAGGTTGGTAGGGTAAGACGGTAGCGATTGGGTACCCGCTCAGCTGGCGGTTGGAGATCGTGAGATTCTCAGGGGCGTACTGCGGGAGCCCATCGAGCCTGAGCTGCACCGTGTTGGACATAACAGCATTCTGTGGAACCGTTCGATGTTTCGGAATTCCCCACGGAATCAACTTCCACTCATCGTGTGCCGGTCCGATTGCATTGGCCGCGGCCGGAGACAGGTATTGCGCCTCGGTGGGCGCGCTGAATTTCAAGTCGCAGTCTTTTTCCTTAGCTTTGTGCATCATCCAACTGAGGGTGATATCGGATAACTGGGACTGCTCATATCCGCCACCGACATCGGAATGGACTCCAGCAAACCATACTTGCTGAACCACGTTGTCGTTGGCCCGCATCGATCCATCTGGGTTCGTCCACAAAGTGGGCTGAAACTGCGCTCTACTCTCATCGATACAGACCGCATGAACGGCCTTCTTGATGTTCGGATGCAAGGTAGTATCGAGGAATCCGTACTTCTTCTGGTCGAAGATGCTAAAGAGCAAGCCTGGAATTCCAAGCGATCCTACCGTGTCCCAGACGCCCACCATGCTGATGTTGACTGGCGCTAATCCATACTGTTGATCAAGGCCAGCCTGCAGTTGGTTTTTCTTGGCCAGGTCAGGCTCGCGGTACGCGTCAAAAATTAATTTGACGGTCATATTGTCGAGATTCTTTGTAGGAACGCCAAAACGCGCGATCATGCCTGCGAGACTGCGCGCGGTGTACGCGCCACGACTGAAGCCGAAGAGATAGACTTCGTCCCCAGGGTCGTAGACATAAGAGACGAATTCATAGCCATCCTGAATTTTTTGGAAGAGCCCCTCGCCCATGGCCCCGCCGAACAGATGATCTATGGGAGTTCCATCCGTGCCAACACCGCTGTCGTAGTAGCGCAACTGTGAGGGGTCGTCTGCAAGAGCGGAGTAAAGCTTGCGCACATTTGTGTCATTCACCTCGGCGCCCACCCCATGAGGTGTATTCCAGGTGCCATCCGCGCACACGATAATCTTCTTGCTCATAAACAAATGGAGCGCAGAGAGCCGGTTAGTCCGGAGTAACTCCGAGATAATCGTCGTGGCCTGCCAGCGCCTCATCCAGCCGGGTGAGAGTGAAGATCTCCTTCACGCGCGGGCTGAGATTGATGAGCCTCAACTGGCACTTGGCCTTCTTGGCCGTGATGTACACGCCGACAATCATGCCCAGCCCGGAGCTGTCGAGGTAGTTGACATTGCTGAGATCGATCACGAGGCGCTTGTTTTCGGCGATCAGCGCGCGCGCGGTCTCGCGCAACTGACCGGCGGTTTCATTGGTGATTCTCCCGGAGCAGTGCAGGGTCGCTTCGGTGGGCGTTTTCTCAGTGGCGAGCGTCAGGGTCGAGGTGGGAAGCGGATTGGCAGCCATACAGACCTCCAAATGGGAATTTCGGTTTTGATCCCGAAAAACCGCACTATAGTACACCCGTTTCGTCGTCCGCGACACTGTGAAACGATTTTCACCCGGAGCGCTACCCAGCGGCCTGCAATCCGCGCCAGCACAGCCCTCGTATGTTTCTGCGTTATGACCGACGTAACCGCGCCCTGCGGCTTCTTCTGCTATACTGCTATTAACGCTTTTGCTACGGTTTGCTCGTCACGCGGGGATCCTGTTGGATCCGATACACTTCCGCCATTTCCTGCCCGCCGTTTGGTTCCAGCGCCAATTTCAATGCGAGCGGCATGCGAACTCTCGAAAATTACTGCCTTTGAGAAAATTGACACTAAGCCCCTCCAGAAAGAAAACAATCGAATGACCACATTTACGGGACTGCCCTTGTCTGCTGCGTTGCAGCAAAAGTTGGCGGCAGCTCAATTCATTACCCTCACACCCATACAGGCGCGCGCCATTTCTCCTGCCCTTGAAGGCAAGGACGTGATTGGCACCGCCCAGACCGGCACCGGCAAGACTCTCGCGTTCCTGATTCCGATTATCGAGATGCTGCGCGCTGAACCATCGAAACATGAACCATCGAAACATGAATCAGCCAAGCAGGAGTCAGCCAAGCAGGTCAGCGCCCTGGTCCTGTTGCCCACGCGTGAATTGGCCATGCAAGTTCACGAGCAGTACGAACAACTGCGCGACAAAAATATGCCGAAGGCGGCGCTGGTGATCGGCGGCGTCGCGGAGAAGGCGCAGATCCACAGTCTTCGCTCCGGCTGCGAATTTGTAATCGCTACTCCGGGACGCTTGCAGGATTTCATCACCCGCAAGTTCGCGGACCTGCGTCACGTAAAGATACTCGTGCTCGACGAAGCCGACCGCATGCTGGATATGGGCTTTCTTCCGGCTATCCGGCGTATCGTGCAAATTCTGCCGCAGCGCCGGCAGACACTGTGTTACTCCGCCACCATGGAGCAGTCGGTGGCCGCGCTGGTGAACGACTACACGCGGGAGCCGGTGCGGATCGCGCTGGGCTCTGTCCTGAAGCCTGCGGAGAGCGTGTCACTCGAAGCCTACGAGGTGCGCCCGTCCGAGAAACTGGATGTGCTGCGGCAGTTGCTGTATGAGGAAAAAGGGCAGACCCTGATCTTCACGCGCACGAAACGCGGCGCCCACAGGCTGGCCCAGGAGCTTGAGCGCGACGGCTTCTCGGCCGCCATGATTCATGGCGATCGCACGCAGTCCCAGCGCAACGGCGCCTTGAGCGGATTTCAGGAAGGCCGCTACCGGGTGCTGGTCGCGACCGATATTGCATCGCGTGGCTTGCACTGCGATGACGTGGCGCACGTGATCAACTACGACATTCCGAAGATGGCGGAAGACTTCATTCACCGCGTCGGGCGTACCGGGCGGGCTGGCTCTCAGGGCCGAGCCTCCACTCTGGTCACAGGCGCGGAGGTTCTGGAGCTGCGCAATATCGAGCGCACCTTGAAGCTGCGCATCGAACGCAAGCAGGTGGATGCGTTGGCGAGCGATCGTCCGAAGCGGTTTGTTGAAAACACCCTGGCATCACGGACGCTGACGGCTTTGCCGGGTGAGGTCTTTGTCTAGCTTTTGTTGGTGGAGCGCCGGGCGTCCCCGCCCGGCCGCCGCATTGCTGGACGGGCGAGACGCCCGTCCCTCCACGAGCTTGGCGTTTAGTGATCGGCTTGTTTGCCGTGCGGTGTGATTAGTTCGACAGAATCAGTTTCATCGTCGCTGCCAATGCCGAACAGCGCCGCTTGCTCTGCGGCGTGCTCACGCATCTGACGCAATTCCTCGGCTTCGTCCACGACCACGCCTTCCGGTTGATCCTGCTTGCGCTGGGTCTTGCGCTCGTTCTTGTCCCGCTGCTTTTGTTGGCGCGCTTGTTCCTTCTGACGTTTGGAAAAAGTCGATCGGCCTCGTGGCATACCAAAATCCCCCGTATTTTATATTTTCATTATTTATGGCCGGCTACATGAAGCGTCTGTAGGGTTGGCCCTGCTTTTGTCCCTGGAATAAACCACTGGAATAAACCAGAAGATTGCCGCATCCCTCGTTTGTTTCGATTGTGATCCTAGTATAACCTCGATTCGAGTTCTCGGTTCTGAGTTCTCGGATAAACCCAAAATCGTCCACGCTCCGCTGAGAATGGTCCACGGAGAACTGAGAACCGGGAACTGAGAACTTCGTCCCAACTGGCCTACTGGCAACTTTGCACTGAGCTGTGTTATTCTCGAATTCGTTACGAAAACGAGAAGAGACAGGAGTGCAACAGGTTAGTGTTAGCCAGAGAGCAAAAGCAATCCGTCGTTGACGCGTATCGCACGCACCCGACCGATACCGGCAGTCCGGAAGTTCAAATCGCGCTGTTGAGCGAGCGCATTGGTCAGCTGACGGAACACTTCAAAACGCACCAGAAAGACCACGGCTCGCGCCGCGGACTTCTCATGATGGTGAGCCGGCGTCGTGGCCTGCTCGACTACCTGAAGAAGTACGACTCGGAACGGTACAAGACCGTTATTTCCAAGCTCGGCATCCGCAAATAACGGCGCGACCGGCTCCGTGTGGGGCCGGTTCCAGACTGGTTTTCCAGAATTGGGTTTCCAGATCACGAGAGCCTTAGCAAAGTGCGTTCCCAACCGCGAACTTGGCCTACGCCTATCCACGCGAACTCCGTACCGGCGTGCATGCCCTTCTGCCCAAATAAAGGATGATCTATGAAGCCTGAAGCCATAAAAGTTGCCGTCGAAATCGCAGGCGGAAAACAACTCTCTATTGAAACTGGAAAACTTGCCAAGCAGGCCCACGGCGCCGCCGTCGTGCGCTTCGGCGAAAACGTTGTCCTCGCCACTGCCACCGCCAATCCTGAACCCCGCGAGGG
>JBEKFN010000295.1:0-5537 GCA_050013295.1 Terriglobales bacterium | reverse complement strand
CGCCCGCCCAGCCCGCCACCACGTAGCCGATAAACGTAGCCGTCGTAAATACCGGACCGGGCGTAAACTGCCCCACCGCGACCGCATCTATCAACTGCTTCTCCGTCAGCCAGTGCAGACGCTCCACAAACTCGGTCTGCAGAAATGCCAGCAAGACATATCCGCTGCCGAACACCACCGACCCAATTTTCAGAAATGACAAAAACAACCGCACCAATCCGACCGGAAAAGCCGAGCCCACAGCCGCCACCGCCATCGCCCCAGCCACAACTTTCGGAAGCCCCAAAACTTTCTGAAGCCCAGCTATTTTTGGAAACGCAACCGCACCCAGCAGCCGATTCTTCATCGCCCAAGCCGACGCCGATGCCACCCCGGCAAATACCAGCACCAGCACCGGACCGACTCCCACAAAACTCAGCCCCACCGCTAGCACGGCAATCACCGCCAGCAGAGTCGTTCGCACTCCCGTCCGCCCCAGCTTTCCGAGCGCCTGAATCACGATCGCGACCACCGCCGGCTTGACCGCCAACAGTATGCCTTCCACCTTCGGCAGCGAGCCAAAGCGCACATAGGCCCACGCAATCACCGAAACCATCACCGCCGCCGGAATGATGAAGCAACACCCCGCTACAATCAGTCCGCGCCAGCCGCGTTTCAACTGCCCCACAAAAATCGCGACTTCGGTCGAACTCGGTCCCGGAATCAAATTCGCTGTCGCCAGCCGGTCCAGAAAATCGGCCCGGGTGATCCACCGCCGCCGCCGCACGAATTCCTCTTCCATCATCGCCAGATGCGCCGCTGGCCCGCCAAACGCAATCGTGCCCAGCTTCAGAAACACCAGGGCAATCTCCCCCAGCGACGCCTCCCGGTTTTCAAAAGCCTCGGCCATTGCCTTGTGGAGCGGGCGCCCCCGCCCGCGAACCTTCCGCCGCTGAGGAAAATTCGAGGTTACCGCAAATTAGCCTAAGGAAGAATTAGTAGGATGATTCGCCACAAAAGGAGCACCGCGCGCGAAGCAATAATGTGTGGCTAATAAATTCGTAGCTTTGAAAGTCATGGCCAGAGGTTGCGAAAACAACAAATGGAACGTGTGTCGCGGACACTCTGTCCGCGAATTCTCACTTCACGCAGAAAGCAACAATCGTCCGCCCGCGCGCACTCTGACTCTCCTCGAGTTTAGCCAGCACTTTCGCCTCCAGGTCCTCCGGATCAGCAACCATCTCGCAGCCAGCAATCTGTTCGTCAGTCGCGCCGTGAAAACACAATTCGCAGACTCCCAGCCCGCCGTCCGATCGCACGGGAGGACCAAACGTGCGGCACGTCATAGGCCGGGCATCGTAAAGATCGCACAACCCCGTCTCCGGATCGAGCACGGGACAGGGCTCGTCGTTCGCAAACTCCGCGAAGCTCTCTTCCGCCTCCGGACCTTCGTCGAGCACGCCCGTTTTCGCGTCGCCGGGAAACTCCGCCGACAACCACCGAATCGAATCTCGCGCCCGCGTCCGAATACGACGCGCCTTTTGCGGGTCCGCCTTTTTGAGGTCAGAGAGCCCCTGCTGCAACCGGACTGCATCCAGCTGATTGATGGCAAATACACCCACACAGCACTGCGTGCATCCCGGACGACACACCAGCCACTCGCCGCTACGCCGCGTGGCATTGGCCAGAGCAGCATCCACGATCTGGATCAGCGCGCCATCCGCAGCCGGCAATCGCCGCAAAGACATACCGGAAGCATACCGCATCGCCAGAACCGCGACTGCCGAGGAACATCCGTGAGCTCACTAGGGAAATCGAGGAGAATCCGACTTTGGCGGTAGGCACGAGTCGCACATGAACCCTCGCTGAAGCTGGCAGCCAAGCTTCCCCACCCACGGTGGATGACTATCGGCCGTCTGATCCGGAGCCCAAAGGGGTGAAAAGGACTTCCTGCCAACAATTGGCAGACTTTCGTTCGCAATCACTGATGTGCCGAGAAACTATTGAAGATTCCAGGGACAGCTAGCCGAGCTCAGGATCTGAATGCCGACTTCCGAGGTGCTGCTGGACTCTTCTACACTTCGCACCGACACCACTCGAAAGACGCTGCTCTTTTCGCAAGACAGCACTCCCACAAGATCGCCGGGGCGGAGTTTGCGCCGAATACCGCCGAGCTTAGCCCCCTGGGAGCTGACGTCCAGTGTGTGCACGTTGTCGAGAAAAGGGAACCCGGTGGAGTCTACTCCATATACCTGAACGGGGAATACCAGGGAGCGCCTCTCCTCGCAACGGCGCTGCAGGATTTCGTTGATCGCATTCCGTTGGTAGGGAACGGTGATGTAGTCATGCGCGCCCAAGCGCATTGCCTCGAGGTATTGCTCGGGCCCACCCAGTGAAGATGAAACTACGACAGGGACCTGGAGCCCTGCCAGCCTGATCCTGCGAAGAAACTCGCCATATCCCCCTCCCGGGAGACGATCCTCGCAGAACGCCAACCATATCCCGTCTGACAGCCCTTCCTCTGCCTCTGGCACGCTGGACGCTTGAACAATCGCCAAACCGCACGGTGAGATTAGGTCAAGCAACGCACGGCCATTCTCAGCATCAGAAGTGGCCAGCAGAATCGACCTTGGCTGCGACGGTTCCATTTCAGACTACCTCCGCCAAATCACGTCGCGAAATCGTTCTAGCCATTGTTCCTCCCGGAAGCGCAAGATGTCGAGATATCAACGGTCACATTCTGGTGGTTTCTTTGGGTTTTACGATGTCCATGCGGACTTCGGACACCTGCGGCGCAACTGGCCTAGGCATTGCTAATGGGACGTATCACATGCAGGCGAGAATCGCCATTGCCTGAGGAAATCTCCAGCGAACCGGGCTGCAGATCGTTGGTCTTTGGTAACGATTACTGAACTTACACAAACGCCTTCCAGATGTCAGGAAATGATTACCGACAACTTGAGGCAGGAGCGTTACGAAGCCGAAACCCAATTGCGGCGCTCGACAAAGGTCGGAGGTTCGTACGTGCGTCCTTTCGCCAGCCGACGTTCTTCCCGGCGCGTGGACCACAACAAGATTGGGCCAAGCGATGCAGCGCAGAGGCGGGCGACGACCGGGAACTCCTTCTCGACTTCGCGGCGCAGTTTGTGAATGCGCTCACTCACGCTGCGATTGACTTTCTTGAATTCCCGCTCCATCACCCAAAGCGCCGCATTGTAAGCGCTGTTGAGCTTCTTCACTTCTCGCGCAAACCGCTCCCGGATGCGTGGATCCGGGTGGTCCTTGTAGCGCTGCCAACCCAGGAGCGTGGTCTGGCACATGCGATAAAGACTCGGCCCGTTGATCTCAAAATCGCGCCAGAACGCCCAATCCAGGAACCTCTTTGAATCCTCGCGCGAGATGGCGGCGTGCCGGAAGTTGAATTTGAATTGCCCATGGATATCGGCGGGATCCATGTCCGTCAGCAAACGACCCTGTTCGGACATTTCCTTATAAAGCGGCGTGCCCGGAACCGGCGTGTAGAGCATGAACTGGTGGAAGTCGGTCTGGTAACCGACCGCCGATTCGATTTCGCCGACAATATTGTCCGGCGTATGGTGCTCCAGTCCGATGATCGTCGAGCCCTGCACTCGTATCCCGTGTTTGCGAAGCTCCCGCGTGAGTTGCCCAACTTCCTCACCCTGCAGTTTGCTGTAAGTGGATCTGGGAGACTCCAATCCCATCCACACCCAGGAAACGCCGAGTTCGACCAGTTCCAGCATGGTGTATTTGCGAATCGCATTGGCGGAGGCAAAGATGGAAAGCTCCCAGCTCTTGCCTGCTTGCTTCATGAGCTCTAGCAGGCGCAGGGCGCGCGTGCGGTGCAGCAGGAAGTTTTCGTCCATCACAAAAAAGGAATGTACTTTGAGCTTCGCTTCAATCCCGCACATCACCTCGAACAGTTCATCGCCGGTCTCGTAAAAGTTGATGAACTTTCCTTTGCCGCCAAAAAAAGAAGACGTGGTGCAGAAGTTGCACCCCATGGGGCAACCCACCGACGGAATAATGGTTGCCGCGGTCCCGCCTTTCCGATTCGGCAGGCGTATTCCCATGATGCGTGTCTCCAGACCCGAAACAATCAAGGGATGGCGGATCGGCGCATGCTCGTCTTCTCCCAGGTACCGCCGCATCCACGAAATCCCTTCCCCGCGCACGATGTGGTCGGCGTCGATCATGGTCTCCACGCCGGGAATGGCAGCTACGTGTCCGCCCACTACGATCACCGAATCCGGCGACAGCTCGCGCACCATGCGGCACATCTCCCGCACCTTGCCAACGTTCACGATGATCGAAGAGATCCCGACGATGTCGTAGTGGTTCTTGGTCAATTCACGGGCAAAGGCCTTGCGGGTGGGAAAATCGAGCACGCTGCACGGCGCCGAAATATTCTCCTGAATCATCATAATGCCCCAGGAGCGATGGAACATGCGCAGCGAGAAGCTGCCTTGGGCGCGCGTGACTTGGTTGTGATAGAGCTCCATCGGATTGATGGAGCGGCTACCAAATTCGTCGTCTTGCGCATAAGGCCCGAAGACCGAACTCAACAGTATGCGAGTGTGACTACCCTTGGGGTGAGTTTCCACTTGTTTGGGTTTCATAGATTGTTGCCTCAAGGATAGTTGCTCGGCAGAGTTGTGCACCGTGACCTTGGTTACATTACAAAACTATTACCTGGTTACATTACAAAACTATTACGTGCATCCTGGAGTGCATGTCCTCGAGCACATGTCCTAGCGCATGGTCTTCGGGCAACCTGCGGAAAAACTCGGGTTCGTGTCGGGGCATCGCTGCCTGAGCGACGCCGGATTCGAATCAGGTTTCCCCGCTCTAGCGACGCCGGATTCGTATCAGGGTATCGCTTTAGCGATACCGCAAAGTCGTCGAAATCAGATGCCCCTTTAGGGGCCCGTCGCGGATGGTGGGCAGCTTACACTTTTCTTCTTCGCGCTGAGTATTTCGCCATTGCCGACCAAGCGGGAAAACCGGAAAGATTCGTACCCAGCACGTTTGTTTTACGAAGTTTTTATGAAGGGTTTATTCGAAATTTATGGCCCGTCGTATCGAATACGGTTGAGTCGTTCCGGGAGCCTTCCAATAATTTCGCCTGGCTTCCGTTAGCAGGCTGCGGAAAAAATCTGATCCACGCAGGGTTTTGGGAAGGGCACGACTTCACAGTCGTGCCGCAAGTCGTTGAAAACGCGCTCGCGCTTTAGCGCCTCAGGTGAGCTCTGGCACGGCTGACGAGTTTTTTCGCAGCCCGTTAGGTCGCCCAGACGTCCTAGCGCGCATAAGAATTTCTGATGACACGAATAAATAATTCCGATTTACTTACGGGTACCCAACGATTAGCGTTATGACGCACTCATCGATCAAGTAACAAGGAGTCAACAGCTGTCAATGCGAAAGTCCCTGTTGGTTTGCCTCTTGCTGGCGATGGTAAGCTTGTTCCCCCTCTGCGCGCGGCCCCAGACCTCCAGCGCGAACCCGAACCCCGGCGGCGCGAAAGCGGCAAGCGACGC
>JBEKFN010000294.1:0-5562 GCA_050013295.1 Terriglobales bacterium | reverse complement strand
TCAATTTCAGTATGCCCAGCAGAGGCAGCATCCAGAAGGGATTGACCAGATTGGGTAGCGCTTCCGACGCGTTGTAGATCTGCACCACCCAGCCCAGATGCACCTGGTGCAGATTCGCGGCCTGCAGCACATAGGGCGCTTCGATGACCCACTTACTGCCTCCCGAGGGAATGAAAATGCCGAGCACCGCCGAATACATCGCGACCAGCAAGGGATAGGTGTTGTGGGTGCTGACGGAGGCGAAAAGTTTCGCCAGTGCATCCGCGATCCCCGTTCCTACAATCATTCCGAAGATCACGGCGTAAAACGGGAACTGAATGAGCACGCCGCCGGTGGCCGGAATGCACTCCGTTACGGCACGCATAAAGCGCTTCGGGCGCCAGTGAAATAGAAGCCCCACCGTGATGAACATCAGGTTGTAAGTATTAAGGTCAAGCGCTGCCAGTGCGCCTTGCGGCGAGGTGCGGAACACGTCGACCAGATACCAGCACAACAGAGCGGCAACCAAAATTGTGAGCAGCGGACTGTATTCCAGCCACTCGCCGGGCTTGCTCTTGGGCTCCAGGCTGGAGCGAATCGGTTCGTATTGGATGCCGTAGGATTCGGCGGTCCTGGCGTTCTCCGGCGAGGGCGTCGACAAGTAGGCGATCAGCACGGATAGCACGATCAGGATCACGGTCGTCGCAATACTTTGCCATAAGAAGAGAGTCTGGGTGAGTGGGATCAGACCACTGATGTTGAATAACGAGGGCGGCATCGACGACTTCGTTGCCATCAGCATGGCGGCGGAAGAAGATAGCCCCATCGCCCAGACGGCTCCCAATCCAAGATAGGCAGCAGCACCGGCAGCGCGGTAGTCCATGCCTTTGACGCGATGCGCCAGTTCGCGAACAAAAAGTCCACTGAAAATCAGGCTCAAGCCCCAGGAAATCAGCGACGTCAGCATGGAGAATAACGCCACCAGGGCAACCGCCTGCCGCGGCGTCTTTGGAATTCCGGCTAACGCTCGGATAGCGCGATACACGATCGGCGTCGAGGCGACGACGTACCCACCGATGATGATCATCACCATCTGCATGGTGAAAGGGACGAGGGTCCAGAAGTTCTTGCCACCCTGGATGGCGAGTTTGGCTGGGCTCTGGTGAAGCAACAGGCCGACACCGAAGACCACCACAATTCCCAGCAGCGCAAAAATCAACGGTTCCGGAAACCACCGCTCACTCCAGTTGGCGAGCCCCAGGCCAAAGCGGACAAGGGGTTGTTCCTGAGTCGCCGCTTGCTTATCTCGTGGCATGTGCATCTTCGATCCTTTCGGTTCGGCAGCGACAGCTGCCGAGCTGCGCTCGGCGGGACGGGCGAGGGCGCCCGTTTCTCCACGATCTTCGATCTTCGCGTGGCTTGCCAGCCCTTTGCCGGAATACGCCCGCCATTGTAGCGCATGTTTCGCGCCAGGGAATTCATTTTGCCGGTTTCCGCAATGCGTGTAGGATATTTTTGATTGGGCTGGCAGGATCGGCCACTACTTGCTGGAACTGGAGCGAGTCAATGAATACTTTCCCTATTTTGTTGGGCGCGCTGTGCGTCTACGCCCTTGCCTACCGTTATTACAGTGCGTTTATTGCCGCGAAGGCCCTGGCGCTCGACGATCGCCGCACCACTCCGGGGCACACTTACGCGGACGGGCACAACTATGTCGCTTCACCGCGATGGGTGCTCTTCGGACATCACTTCGCGGCCATCGCGGGAGCAGGACCGCTGGTGGGGCCGACGCTGGCGGCGCAATTCGGGTTTGCGCCGGGCTTCCTTTGGCTGCTGGTCGGCGCCGTCCTGGCCGGGTGTGTGCAGGACTTCACCGTGCTGGTGGCTTCGATACGCCACCGCGGCCGCTCATTAGCGGATATTGCGCGCACCGAAATCAGTCACTTTGCCGGCCTGGTGGCGATGATCGCCGTGCTCTTTATTCTTCTGGTCACGCTCGCCGGCCTCGGCATCGTAGTGGTCAATGCACTTTCGAATAGTCCGTGGGGCGTCTTCACCATCGGCATGACCATTCCCATTGCCGTCATCATGGGATTGTGGATGTTCAAGAGCCATGCCGGAAAGATTATGGTCACCGGCCCTAGTATCTTTGGTGTCGTCCTTTTGCTCGGCAGCGTAATCGCCGGGCACTGGGTGGCTCAGAGCGGAGCGGCAGCAGCGCTTACGTTCACGCCCCACGAGATCACGATTCTCATGGCTATCTACGGCTTAGTGGCTTCGGTTCTTCCGGTGTGGCTGGTACTGGAACCGCGCGACTATCTTTCGACCTACGTTAAGCTGGGCACGATCGCCGCCCTGGTCGTCGGCGTCTTCGTGGTTCATCCCAACATCAAATTTCCGAACATCACGCAGTTCGTTCATGGCGGCGGGCCGATCATCAAAGGACCACTGTACCCATTTCTCTTTGTGACCATTGCTTGCGGCGCGATCTCGGGCTTTCACTCACTGGTGTCTTCCGGCACCACACCGAAGATGCTGGATAAGGAAACTGACGCACGCTTCATCGGATATGGCGCCATGATCGCGGAATCACTGGTGGGTATGCTGGCTTTAATTGCAGCCTGCTCCATGTATCCGGGCGACTACTTTGCCATCAACACCCCGCCCGCGGTCTTCAGCCACCTGGGCTTGACCACGGTCAATCTGGATATGTTCTCCGCCGAGGTCGGAGAGAAACTGGCGGGGCGCACGGGAGGGGCGGTCTCGTTGGCGGTCGGCATGGCGCAAATCTTCCGCGGCATGCCGGGGATGGCTCGTTTGATGGGTTACTGGTATCACTACGCCATTATGTTTGAAGCCCTTTTCATCCTGACTACGGTGGATACGGGAACCCGCGTGGCCCGTTACGTCCTGCAGGAACTTATGGGCAAAGTGCACAAGCCCTTCGGCAACAGCGCCTGGCTGCCGGGAAACCTGATCACCAGTTCCTTGGTGGTTCTGGGCTGGGGATACCTGATCTACACCGGAAATATTTCCACGATATGGCCATTGTTCGGCACCGGGAACCAGTTGCTGGCGACCATCGCGCTAGCGGTGGTGACCACATTCCTCATTAACATGGGCAAGCAGAAATATGCCTGGATTACGGGAGTTCCAATGTGCTTCGTGGGTGTCACCACGGTCACGGCGGGAGTGATGGGGATCAAGAACATTTTCTGGCCCTTGACCTCCAAGCCCGGTCAGGTATTTACCGGCTATCTGGATTCGATCCTCATGACCATCTTTATCGTGGGCGTAATTCTCGTCGTATTCGATGCGGTGCGACGCTGGATCAAGACGCTGAACGGCGAACCCGCGCCACAGGAGGCGTTCGGTACTCCGCTCACCGCCGCCGGCGAAGTGAGGATGGGTTGCTGCTAGCTATTTCATAAATCGCTTGGGCCAGCGGCGCGTACGTGATTTCGTCGCCGGGTGCCGATGTCGAAGACACAATCGCGGACCAAGCCAGCGATAAAGAGGACCAGTCGTGAAAGCCGCTACCAAAACCGCAACCGGACTGCCGTCTGAGCCGGTGTGCGGGCGAGACGCCCGCACACCGGCCGCCGAGGACGACGGCGCTACATGACGGGCCGCAACCCACCCACCGCCGCGCCCTCCGACCGTAGCGCCGGCGTCCCGCCGGCTGTTGTGTGGGCGTCTCGCCCCCACGCGGCATTGTGGGCCACGCTGGTCGCAACTTTCTTCGGCGCGGGACGCCTTAAACCCGGCCCCGGTACCTGGGCATCGTTAGCCACGGCCGTGCTGTGGGCGTTGGCAAGTTCCCGAATCCCGCTAACAAGCCGCACCTCGGCAACCATAGTCGCGGCCGCGGCCGCGACCCTCATTGGAATCCCCGCCGCCACGCTGGTGGCGCGATCTTCGGGCCTAAAAGACCCGCAATTCGTCGTCATCGATGAAGTTGCGGGGCAGTTGGTTACACTCATCGCCGTCCCGCTGGCTTGGAAAACTTTTCTCGCGGGCCTTATACTCTTCCGTGTCTTCGATATTTGGAAGCCGTTTCCAATTCGGCGATTGGAGCGGCTGCCCGAGGGCACGGGCATTGTGGTGGATGACCTGGGAGCGGGACTTTATGCGCTCGCCGTCATGCATCTTCTGTTGCACTTTGGACTTCTAACGAAGTAACGCTGGGTTGAGGCGGATGTCTTCCGCCGGAACAATCTCATGAGCATCTCCGACCGCCTGCTGGGAAAAAAGAACGTCAACGGCAAGCCGCACATCGAAACGGTGGCGCCGAGTTTCGCTTTGCCCGGAGGCGAGGTTCGTATCATCGGAAAGAGCCTACGTCCCCAAGAATTGCGTCGCCCCAGCGTCCACTTCGGCGAACTTGAAGGCTCCGTGTTAATCAGTTCCGACGATTTCCTAGTGGCCCGAGTGCCCGACGGAGCGGCCTCGGGGCCGGTCGTCGTGAGAACGAACGGGGCGGGCGCCAACGGACACGTCAGCAATCCGCACTCGATTGAGGTCGCCGTCCCGGTGGCCGACAATCTTCATCCCGTGACCAATCCCGCGCTCGACCGCGAAGGCAATCTCTATGTGACTTTCTCCGGATCGCGCGGGCAAAAAGTTCCGGTGTCGATTTTCAAGATCGACACGAACTACAACCTTAAGCCGTTTCTCAGCGACCTGATGAACGCCACCGCAATTGCCTTCGACCGCGAAGGCCAGATGTACGTTTCTTCGCGGCATGACGAGGCCGTGTACAAGGTGGCGCCGAACGGCACAGTTTCGACCTACGCCGAAGGCATGGGCGTCGCAACCGGCATTGCCTTCGATGCCGCGGAGAACCTCTACGTCGGCGACCGCAGCGGAACCATTTTCAAGATCGCTCGCGACCGCCAGATTTTTGTCTTCGCAACGCTCGAGCCGAGCGTCTCCGCCTATCACATCGCCTTCGGTCTCCACGGCGATATGTTCGTCACTGGGCCCAGCACTTCCAGCTTCGACTGCGTTTATAAAGTCGACCCTCACGGGACCGTGTCCGTGTTCTACCGCGGTCTCGGGCGTCCGCAAGGGCTGGCGCTGGATGTCGAGGGCAATATCTATGTCGCCGCTTCTCTCGCCGGAAAACGCGGCATCGTGAAGATCACTCCCCAAGGCAAGGCCAACCTCGAAGTCTCCGGCCAGGGCTTGGTCGGACTGGCCTTCGCTCCGGGCAAGTCAGCCATCCTCGCCACCAACAGCGCCGTTCACCACATTTCCTGGAATATTCAGGGACTTCCGCTGTTGCCGGAGTGACAGGATTTCGTAAGTTCGTAATCGGGTAATCTTGTAATTCAAAGCCCCAGCTTTAGGGCGCAACCCGAATAGGTTTCCCGATTACCAAATTACCCGATTACCAAATTACAAAATGAGTTCTGACTCTCAGTCGTTGCCAAACTTGGTCCCAAACACGTACGGATAGGGGAACAGCGTTTCTTCGTGCTGGCGCAGTTCCTGTATCCAGTTCTGAATTCCCTGTCGCGCGATCCAAGACAAAGGGTAGAACTCAAATCCAGACCTGGCATCGCTGCTGTGGCGGACAGA
>JBEKFN010000293.1:0-5571 GCA_050013295.1 Terriglobales bacterium | reverse complement strand
TTCCGAAGGGTCGATAGCCGTTACACCGGACGGGTCGCTTGTCTGTGTCGCCGTCGGAGTGAACAATGGCGACTTCACAGACTTAGCCATTGCGTTCATTACCACCAGCAATAACACCCTCCTGGCGCCGCTCCTGGATACCCAGACTGTCAGCGGAATCTCTTTCTACGGATTTGCGACAACGCCCAGCGGCTCCTTGTATGCCGCCGCGTTCAATCCAGACGGGGTGTACCTGATCAATCCCGCCTCCCAAAAACTTGTTGAGACAATCCAAGCCGGAGCCGGCCCGCAGGGCGCTGCACTGTCCCCCGATGGAGCGTCGGTTTACGTGACAGACGCTGGTGCCGTCGGCGCTATCGACGACACCGTCTCGGTAATTAACACGAAAACCAACACTGTGACATCCACAATAACTGTTGGGAACGATCCCCAGGGCGTGGCGGGAATGCAGGTTCCAACCGCCACGCTGAGCTCAACCTCGCTCAATTTCGGCAATCAGCCTGTGGGTACAACGAGTGCCTCGCAGCAGGTGAGCATCACCAACACCGGCACTGCGACTCTTGCAATCTCCAGCATCTCGATCACCGGGACAAACAGCGGCGATTTTGCGGCTACTCCTTGCGCTCTCCCAGCCCAAGTTCTGCCAGGGGCAAGCTGCAACATACAGATTGACTTCACGCCGACGGCCAGCGGGACAAGAAACGCGACGCTCTCCATTACCGACGATGCTGCCGGCAGCCCTCAGGTGGTTTCACTCACTGGCGTGGGAACCGCGCCGGCCGCAGTGCTTTCCCCTGCACCCCTCAACTTCGGTTCCACCACCCAACCCCAACTGGTGGGAACCAGCGCCTCCTTGCCGGTCACCCTGACCAACAGCGGCAGCGCTCCACTGACCATCACGTCGATTGGATTTGCTGGGACGAACGCAAGTGAATTCACGCAAAACAACAATTGTGGTACCGCGCTCAAGCCCGACTCCAGTTGCACTATCAACGTCACGTTCACACCCACAGCAAACGGTGGAAGCGGAAGCGCTACGGCGTCGCTCAGCGTTGCCGACAATGCGGCTGGCAGCCCACAAACCGTCCCCATCACCGGAACGGTGCGGAACTTCGCGCTAACTACCACCTGCACAAGCCTGAATGTGGTTCCCGGACAAACGGCGATTTTCACGGTGGATCTGGCTCCAGTTAATGGATTCGCGCAGTCAGTATCGCTCAGTTGCAGCGGAGCACCAGCTTTAGCGACCTGCACTGTATCGCCGAATCCGATAGCGCTGGACGGATCGACCACGGTTCAGGCCAAAGTGACGGCCACCACGACGCGTGCGACCGGCCTTCTGCGGTCACCCTTTGGACGCTCGGACGGGAACCGGATGGCCGGATTGGCCGGACTCACCGGGATTGCCGGGCTCGCGGGGCTGATCGTCCTGCCCGGCAAGCGTGGTGTGAAACCTCGGCGACGCGCGTGCGGGTTGATCTTCTTATTGTGCATGCTCGCGATCCTTGTGATGTTGCCGTCATGCGGAGGCGGCGGCGATCCTCCCGGTACTGCAGCCGGCACGTATCCCCTTACGGTGACGGGAACTTTCCAATCGGCGACAGAGACGGCAATCACGGAGAGCGTCAGCTTTAATCTGGCTGTGAAGTAAGCGGCTTTCGGCAGAGTGAAGGAGGCAAATCATGCGCATTGGCATTATTGGTGCGGGGAACATCGGCGGCAACTGTGCGCAGCGCTTTATCGTCAGTGGTAAGCACGAGGTGAAGCTCAGCTTCTCGCGCGATCCGGCAAACCTAACCGAACTCGCGCGAGAACTCGGCGACCGAGCATCTGTGGGGACGCCGCTGGAGGCAGTCCGTTTCGGCGAGGTCGTGGTACTTTCCGTACCATGGGACGCGATACCCGAGGCACTGCGCCAAGCCGGATCCCTTGCGGGCAAGATCGTCATAGACACAACCAACCAGTTCGGTTCGCGTGCACTGCCTCCGAAAGGACAGACGGCTGCCGCATTCAACGTTGCACGTATGCCGGGCGCCCGGTATACGAAGTCATTCAATACGTTGACCGCGCATTTTCAAAGGGAGACCGCCGATCGTCCGAGGGACCAGAAGGTCGTGCAGTGGATCTGCGGCGATGATGCGGACGCAAAGCGCGTCGTCGCCGAGTTGATTGAAGATGCTGGGTATGTGCCGGTTGACCTGGGCGGCACGAAGAGCTGCCAAGCGATGGAGGCGCCGCGTCGCAAAGGCGCCGTCTACGGCGAGGAATATCGCGCCGCCGACGCAGCGGCGGTCGTTGAAGCTGTGCGTGCGGGACGCTCCATCCCACCTATGCCGAGGTACGTGTGACCGTTCGAGAGCCCCAGCCGATGTAATCTAACCACCACGACAGAGTCTGTAAGGAGAGCACGATGCCCCGTGTAGAGAACCCACACTGGACGCTGTGCTTCTGCCAAAACGCCGACAGCAGAGCAGTCAGAGAGTGGGCGTCGTAACTCAATTTCGTGCCGCTAAGACCGGGCAGTAATCGTCCTGGAAGTCAATCAGCAGCAGATGCGGTGTGACGGCCATCTGGTGTAAACAAAGGTTCCGATAACGGTTCGGGCAACCGATATCGGAACCTTTTGCCCCGGAATCATTTTCCCTGCTCCGCATGACGAGGGAAGCTTGAGATTGTGTACAACTTCAGGTTTGTCCAGGTCGAGGAAGGGGTAACCCCGGGGCCGCAGAGCGGGGGCAGGCCAGCAGGCACCAGCGATCCTGGGGCGCCCGCCTCTGTGTTGAGGCAGTTCAGTCCCGGGTTTGCTTCATTGTCGACGTACATCTCGTTGCCGAACTTCACGATGTTCGCCGGCTGGAGCAGACACTTCGGCGCGCCTTTTTTTGTCAATCCGCAGAAGGAGCCGGCGGTGGCCAAGACCGTGCCGTTGTCGGTGTCGAACTTCACGACCTGATTGTTCTCCCCGGAGGTAATCCAGAGACGAGCTTCGCCGTCGAAGGCCATATGGTTGGGCCCGAGGAGAATGCTGGTGTCGTAATAGAAGACCGATGGCGAGCCGGTCGGGGCTACGAGCGGATTAGTCGGAGAGGGAGGTTTGCCGGCGTCGACGGGTTGTACACCCAGTGTATAAACGTAGCTTGTGCTGAAGTTCGACATGTAAAGGTTCTTGCCCTTGGGATCAAAGACGGCAGCCGCCACGCCAAACGGTGGCGCAGAGCTAGGATCGACGTTCAACGAGGGATCGGAGTAGAAGACGCTCGAGGTTCCGTCGGTGGGATCGAGTTCCCAGATATGGCCGGCCAGGCAGCAGGAGGTGAAGACGAAAGCAGGGCCGGCGCCATTATCCGCGATGTACAACCTGCCGTCAGGGCCGAGTTTCATGTCGTTGAGAGCGCAGAAGGGACCGTTATTCTTGACCGGGAGGCCGAATGCGACGAGAAATCCGCCGCAGACATTATAGGTGGCTTCGGGCGTGCTAGTGTCGGTCAACGGCAGCTTGTAGCGGTCCACCTGCCCGTAAAAAACATCGATGACATACAGCTTGTGACCAATCGCCTGCATTCCTAGCGGGGCGCCGCATGGGACAAATGGTGTCTTCGCCACGAGACGACCGCTCCGGTCATAGGTGAAGATGTAATTGAACGTATTCGCAGGTGGGGGCGGGTGCGGGGCTGAATCGGCGTGCTGATGGGACTCCAGGAACCGCCGGAGTTCCGCCGATCCCACATCGGGTGTTGCGGCATTCGCTACCGCTGCTGTAGCTGACGGGAGCGTAGTGCAGATGTTGCTGGTATCGAACGTATTCACGTGGAGAAAGCCGAGATCGTCGGCCGCCATTCCCTCAGGATTGCCGGGGTTGATCGGCCCTATTAGAGGAAGCGTGGCGAAGGTCGAAACCGGGATCGACGCGATGGCTGCGAGGCCATTAACCTCACTGGCGTGATCCGTGGAACCGGCGTACGCAGCCGAAACAGCGGCGACCGCCAGGGCAAGGCTTGCAAAGAGGCACAGCATCGCAGATCTAAACATAGAACTTCTCCTCGATTGTGGTGGGCTTCAATCGATGCGTAGGGGTCAGTTTAGCGTAATCGCACCGATTGTGGTCTTACACCGTAGTACACAAAGTTTTCTTTGTCAACACTTCATGTATTAAGTTAGCGAGACGCTCCTATTTGCCTTCAAAGAAGGCAATAACCGTACACTCCATTTCACCGCAGTGTGAAAAGATTTTCATTTGGAGTGCAGCGATTTCGTCTGCGCGGTAGTGTTGCTGTTACCCCGCTGCCTGCGGCCTCGCGGTAAACGCCCCCGCAAAATCACGCACAAAGTCGTCGAAGCTAATCGGTTTCCTCTTCGTCACTTCCTCGACTGTATTGGTCACGACCGCGCAATAGCCTGCGCGAATGGCCGCGAAGAACTCATTCAGACCATCTGCCATAAATTCCGGAATGCCCCACCCGAGCAGCGACTTCTTGAAGTCTTCCGGCGTGACGTTGACATACTTCACCGGCTTCCCGATGGCCTTTGAAATCTTGCTGGCCGCCTCGTCATACGACAATGCCTCGGGGCCGGTAATCACGTAGGTCTTTCCCTGATGCCCATTTTCCGTCAGCGCCTTCGCGGCGACTGCCGCGATGTCCCGAACGTCGATATGGCTTACTTTGCCATCCGCCGCCGGTTGGTAAAACTCTCCCTGTGACACGATGGTCGGAGCCAGCCCAAGGAGGTTCTGCATGAAAGCGTTCGGCCGCAGGTGCGTGAATGGAATCCCGGACGCTTCCAGTTCCTTCTCGCCTTCGGCATGCCACCGGGCCACGCGAACCGGTGAATTCACATCGGCACCGTTGACCGAGAGTTTCACCACGTGGCGGGTGCCCGCACGTTTCGCTGCGCGGATGAAATTGACCTGCATTTCGACGCTGCGCGGATCCGTTGGAGGGATCAGAAATACCTTCTCCACGCCCCGCAGGGCGGCATCCAGCGATGCCGTATTCAAAAAGTCGCCGACCGCGACCTCCACCAGCGGACCCTTGATCTCGCCAGCGGAATTGGGGTTGCGAAGGAGGGCCCGCACACGAACACCGGCCTTCGTTAATTCGCGAATGACGGCATTCGCATTATTACCAGGTGCGCTGGTTATAAGAATCATCGGATACCTCCCGTCCTGCGGACGAATAATCCATCGACAAGCCCGTCCACGCTAGTACATAAACCTTCATTTTGTCAATATTTCGCAGAAGCTGCTCGCTGCGCCTGCGGATAGGAGTGTCTGCGCCACACGAAAAACTATTGAGCGGTTTCGAGCAAACCCTTCTCGGCTTTCTCCTGGCACTCGATGCAATGGCGGGTCCAGGGCACGGCTTCGAGGCGCTTGGCGTTGATCTCTTTGCCACAGGAGACGCATTCTCCGAAGCTGCCTTCGCGGATGCGAGCGAGAGCGCCATCCACCATGTTGAGCAACTGGCGGTCGTTGTTGCTTTGGCTGAAGAGGAATTCCTTGTTGTAGGAACTGGCGGCGCGGTCGGCGACGTCCTGAGTGGCCTCATCGTCGGCGGTACGACCGTCCTGCTG
>JBEKFN010000292.1:0-5602 GCA_050013295.1 Terriglobales bacterium | reverse complement strand
CGGGGGCGGCGTGGAGAGCATCAGTATGATTCCACGCAACTACGATCCGAATCCCCGGCTGCTCGAGCAGATGCCGGGCGTGTACATGGTGATGGGGGACACTGCCGAGGTCGTGGCCAAGCGCTACAAGATCAGCCGGCAAGTGCAAGACGAGTACTCGCTCGTGAGCCAGCAGCGTACGGCTCGCGCCCAACAAGAAGGCTTTTTCCAGGGGGAAATCGCTCCTATGAAAGCGGTGCGCGCGAATCTGGACAAGAAGACCGGCAAAGTGATCGGAAAGACGGAGGTGTGCGCGGACAAGGATGAATGCAATCGTCCGGACACGACGCTGGAGGGCCTGCTGGCGCTGAAGCCGCACTTTGACCCGACGAGCGGCCAGGGCACGGTCACGGCGGGAAATTCCTCGCAGCTTTCCGACGGCGCTTCGGCCACGCTGTTAATGTCGCGGCAGCGCGCGGACGAACTCGGCATTCCCTACAAGCTGGTGTTTCGAGGTTTCCAGGTAAGCGGTTGCGATTCCGACGAAATGGGCATCGGACCGGTCTTCGCGGTACCGAAATTATTGCAGCGCACGGGCGTGAAATTCAACGACATCGACCTCTGGGAACTCAATGAAGCATTTGCGGTGCAGGTGGTCTACTGCCGCGATCGCCTGGGAATCGATCCGGAGAAATTGAACGTGAACGGTGGTTCGATCTCGATTGGGCACCCCTTCGGCATGACCGGGTCGCGGCTGGTAGGAACGCTGGCCAACGAAATGGCACGGCGCAAGGCGCGGTACGGAGTCGTCACCATGTGCATAGGGGGCGGGCAGGGTGCTGCCGGGTTGTTCGAGCGGGCGAACTGAGAAGAACGGAAGAACATGACCCACGACGGTTGCGGTTGGATCAGAAATCTCACGTCCCTGGCTGCCGCTGAGATCGCCGGTCGCGCATGAGCCACATCATCCTGGTGCGCCATGGGCAAGCGTCTTTTCTGGGGCCGGAGTACGACAAGCTCTGTGCAAACGGCGAGGCGCAGGCTGGATTGCTGGGGGAGTATTGGTCGCGGCGGGGCGTGGTTTTCAGCGGCGTCTATTCGGGTCCGCGTGCTCGGCAACGCGAGACGGCCGGGATCGTGGCCGAGGCATATCGCAGCGTCGGTCTTGCTTTTCCCGACACCGTGGTCATGAGCGAATTCGACGAGTATCAAGCGGAGGCCGTGCTGCGGGAATGTCTTCCGCAACTGCTGCGGGTGAATGCCGAGATCCAAAAATTGCACCGCGCGTATGAAGATTCCGGCGAATCCGGTGACCGGCGCAAGACTTTTCAGAGACTGTTTGAAGCGGTGATTGCCAATTGGGTGGCGGGAGAAGTTATAGCGCCCGGCATTGAATCCTGGCACGAGTTTTGTTTGCGGGTGGAACGAGGGCTGGCGCAAGTAGTGCGCGATACACCTCCGGCAGCGAGCGCGGTGGTCTTCACTTCGGCGGGAGCGATTGGGGCGGCGATGCGCCGGGCCCTGCATTTGTCTGCCGAGGACGCGCTGCAGTTGACCTGGGTGTCGCGCAACGCTTCGTTCAGCGGCTTTCTGGCTTCGGGCGAGCGTTTCACGCTGAGCACGTTCAATGCGCACCCCCATCTCGACGGGGACGGGTTGCTGACGTACCGGTAGCGACTAGAGGAATTGCGAGTATGGTGGCAGTTTGCGATCAAGCGGGAAGGGTAAGGGCAGGCGAAGAACTCGATCTCGCCCGGCTGCGGCCATTTCTTCTGGAGCACTTCGACCACAGCGGACCGATCTCCGTCGAACAATTTCCGAGCGGCCACTCTAATCTAACGTACCTGCTGCGACTGGGTAACGCGCGACTGGGAAACCGGGAAGTCGTCTTGCGACGTCCGCCCTTTGGCAGCAAGGTCCGGTCCGCGCATGACATGGCGCGCGAGTATCGTGTGCTGTCGAAACTACACACCGCATATCCAGTCGCGCCGAAGGCGCTACTCTATTGCGACGATCTGTCGATTCTTAATGCGCCCTTCTACCTAATGGAGCCGATTCGGGGAATGATCATACGCCGCGAGTCCCCTCCGGGTGTGCCGTTTCCGCCGGAGACGGCGCGGCGATTGAGCGAAGCGTTCCTCGATAACCTCGCGCGTCTGCACCGCCTGGACTATGCCGCAATCGGCCTGGCGGATTTGGGCAAACCGCAAGGCTATCTCGAACGCCAGGTCAAGGGCTGGATCGAGCGCTACCATAATTCGAAAACGCACGAACTGCCGGAAGTCGAACGCATTTCCGCCTGGCTCACGGCACGAATGCCGGTCAGCCATGAGACGGCGCTGATCCACAACGACTACAAGTATGACAATGTCGTGCTTGATCCAGGCGACGCGACCAAGATCGTGGGCGTGCTGGATTGGGAGATGTGCACGGTTGGGGACCCGCTGACAGATCTGGGGACGGCGCTCGCATATTGGACCGATCCGCGAGATCCGGAAGAGTTGCAGGAAATTCGCAGCGCGCCGACCACGTTACCGGGCACACTGACGCGGGCGCAGTTGGTCGAGCGCTACGCGGTCGCGACTGGCCGCGATCCCGGCGACATGATTTTCTATCTGACGTTTGCCCGGTTCAAGGTTGCCGTCATCATTCAGCAGATCTACTACCGGTACGCCCAGGGATTGACGAAGGATGAGCGCTTCGCGGTCATGCCGGAGAGAATCCGGACTTTGGTGCGCGCCTCATGGTATTGCGCAGAAAGCCGGACGATATGAGTGCGCATTTACTGCAGAGCTCACTGCGAGTAATAGCGCACCAGCCACTCGGCGACACAACAGGGCTTGCCGGAAGGCTGATTCCCGACACCCTGACTCTCGACATGGATGAGGAAGGTGGCGTCCACAAACTCGGGCGACTCTTTCGCCGAAAGCAGAGTGACGCGAGCGCGAAGCTGCGAACCGGCGCGGACCGCTGCAGGAAAACGAACCTTATTCAGTCCGTAGTTGACGCTCATCGCGGGGCCCGATCGGAACCGGATTGCCTGTCTCAGGAAGTAACTGAGCAGCGAAAGGGTGAGAAAACCGTGGGCAACGGTACCGCCATAGGGCGATTCGTGCTGGGCGCGTTCCGGGTCAAGGTGAATCCACTGGCGGTCCTCGGTGGCGTCGGCAAATTTCTGGATGCGATCCTGGGTGACGGCGAACCAGTCGGTCGCGGGGAATTCGCGTCCTTCGCATTGTTTCAAAGAATTTAGATTTTCAATCTCAAAAGGCGGCATTGGAGTATTTTATGACGACATTAACAGACATTCCGCGCAAGACGACAAAGGGAACGGCGTTTCTTATCGAAGAGTCGGCGCCGCAAGACATTTTCACGCCCGAGGATCTGAGCGAAGAACATCTCGCCATCGGTCACATGGTAGACGAGTTCTGGGCCAACGAAGTGGAGCCGAATCTGCCCGCGATCCGCGAAAAGAAGCCAGGTGTCGCACTGGGCGTGCTGCGGAAATCGGCGGAACTGGGCCTGACCGGGATGGCGATCCCGGAGGAGTATGGGGGCATGGCGATGGATCTGCCGTCGCTGATGGTGGCGTCCGAACACATGGGACGGGACGGCTCTTACGGGGGCTGGCACTCGGCGCACACCGGCATCGGCACACTGCCCATCGTCTACTTTGGAACCGAGCAGCAAAAGCGGAAGTATCTGCCGAAGCTGGCCACAGTCGAAATGCTGGCCGCGTATGCGCTCACCGAGCCTCTGGCGGGGTCGGATGCGCTGGCGGCGCGGACGCGGGCTGACCTCTCGCCGGATGGAAAACACTACATGCTGAATGGCCAGAAGATGTGGATCACCAACGGCGGCGCGGCCGATCTGTTCACCGTGTTTGCCAAAGTCGGCGGAGAAAAGTTCACCGCATTTCTGGTCGAGCGGAGCTTTCCCGGCGTGAGCAGCGGGGCAGAAGAACACAAGATGGGCATCACCGGCAGCTCCACCACGGCCGTGTATTTGGACAACGTTCCGGTGCCGGTGGAAAACGTGTTGGGAGAGATTGGCCGCGGGCACGTGATCGCATTCAACATCCTGAACATCGGACGGCTGAAATTGGGTCCGGGCGTGAGCGGAGCCGCGAAAAACGTGCTCACGATTTGCCTGAAGTATGCCAAACAGCGCAAGGCCTTCGGCTCAGCGATTGCCGAGTTCGGCGCGATTCAACACAAGCTGGCGGAAATGGCGATCCGCATTTTCGTAGCGGAGTCGATGGCCTGGCGAGTGGTAGGACTGATTGAGAATCTAATGAGCGCCGCGGCGACGGAGTCCGAGGACGGTTCCACTCGGGAACGGAAGGCGATCGAAGAGTTTGCGGCGGAGTGCTCGATGGTCAAGGTTTACGCCGCCGAGATGCTGGACTACGTGGTCGATGAAGGCGTCCAGATCCACGGCGGCTACGGATACCATCAGGACTACGCGGTGGAGCGCTACTATCGCGATGCGCGGATTAACCGTCTGTTTGAGGGGACGAGCGAAATCAACCGGCTGGTGATCACAGGGCAGCCTTTGAAGCGCGCGGCGCGGGGACTTCTGCCTCTGTTCGAAGCCGCTCGCGCGGTCTTGCAGGAAGCCGAGGCGCAACCCACGAAGGCAGCCTGTGACGCGGAGCTGAGCCTGGTCCAGAACGCGAAGAAGATCGCCCTACTGACGCTGGGAATTGCGCACCAGAAGCACGGCGCGCAGCTCGAACAACAGCAGGAGATCATCATGAACCTGTCCGACATCATCATGGAAGTTTTCGCCATGGAGTCGGGCCTGCTGCGCAGCCGGAAACTGACGGCGGCCGGTGGCGGAGTCAATGCTGCGGATGCCTGCGCCGTGTATTTGCGCGATGCCATCGCGCGGGTCGAACTGTCGTCGCGGACGGTGCTGAGCGCCTGCGCCCAAGGCGACGAACTACGGCGGAATCTTTTCCGCGTGCGCGGGTACGCCAATCACGATCCAGTCAATGCAATCGCACTGCGGCGCCAGATTGCAGGGCGGCTGCTGGCGAACGAGCGGTACACGGTCTGCGGTACACGGTCTGAGGATGGGATCAGCCACGAAGGAGGCAGCTTGGCACTCACCAATCATAAGTTTTTGCTGGCGGCGCGCCCGGTAGGAATGCCGAAGCGCAGCGACTGGACCTACACGGAAGAACCGGTCGCCGAACCGAAGGAAGGCGAACTGCTGGTCCAGCTCTTGTACATCTCGCTGGATCCAGCGATGCGCGGATGGATCAACGAAACGCGCTCCTACATGCCACCGGTCGGCATCGGAGAAGTGATGCGGGCGCTGGGCGTGGGGATCGTGACCGCGTCGCGCAATCCGCGCTTCGCGGTGGGTGGTCATGTCTCCGGATCGTTCGGAGTGCAAGAGTACGCGCTGACCGACGGCCGGGGAATAACGAAGGTCGACCCGAGGATCGCTCCCCTGCCAAAGTACCTCAGCGTATTCGGCATGACGGGCATGACCGCGTATTTCGGGCTTCTCGACACGGGACAGCCGAAGCCGGGGGAGATGGTGGTAGTCTCGGCGGCAGCGGGAGCCGTGGGCGCGGTGGTGGGACAGATCGCCAAGATCAAGAACTGCCATG
>JBEKFN010000291.1:0-5606 GCA_050013295.1 Terriglobales bacterium | reverse complement strand
GCAGGCTCTTTTCGACCGCGATAATCCGACCGAAACGTGGAATAAGCTGGTCCGCCCAGGTGAGACGGTGGGACTGAAAGTGAATGCACTGGGTGGACGTGGACTCTCCAGCAACCTTCAGCTCGTCGAAGCCATTTGCGAACGGTTGCAGGAGGCTGGAATCAAGGCGAGCGATATCGTGGTCTGGGACCGCGACAGCGACGAAATGGAGCACACTGGATTCCACGTGTCGACGGGCGGAAACCGTGTTCAATGCTTCGGCACCGATCGAGTTGATTACGAACAAGAACTGGCCACCCATCGCAGCGTTGGCAGCCGGTTGTCGAAGATTTTGACGCAGCGCTGCAACGTCCTGATCAATGTCCCTGTGCTGAAAGACCATGATAGCGCCGGCGTAACTATCGCCCTGAAAAACATGTATGGCGTCATTCATAATCCGAACAAGTACCATCCCAACGGCTGCAATCCGTATATCGCAGATTTGAACATGCTGCCGGAAATCAGAACCAAAATGCGATTGACCATCTGCGATGCGACCACGGCCTGCTTCGAAGGCGGGCCGGGATACAAGCCGGAATACAGTTGGAAGAACAATGCCCTGATGGTTTCGCAGGATCCCGTCGCGCTCGACTACACGGGGTGGCAAATCATCGAGCGCAAGCGGGCCGAGAAGGGATTGAACACGCTGGAAGGCGAGAAAAGAGCGCCACACTACATCGCGACCGCCGCCGATGCACAACATCGACTGGGCACGAATGATCCCAGGAGAATTGCGGTTGTCGAGGTGTAGGCCGGTACGTGATTGAAGGTTCAACATGTCGCGTGAGCTCGATGTGCGAGAAGGCCAGAGTCCCGCTGTCCGCGGTGACCGAAGTCCGTTGTCGTGTCCGCTCGATCGTCGTTCGTTCTTGCAGTGCGCCCTGGCGTCAGGAGCAGCTCTTGGCGCCTGCGAATTTGCCCAACTCCTCGCCCCGATCTCCGCGTGGGCTGGTCCGCAGAAGCAGGACGATTCGCGATTCACCGTCGAAGCGAAGTTCTACCAGAAACTTCCAAACAACAAGAAGATCAAGTGCAAGCTGTGTCCGCGCGAATGCACGGTGGGAGATCGGGAACGCGGCTATTGTGGCGTGCGGGAGAATCGCGGAGGAACCTACTACACGCTGGTGCACTCGCGCGTATGCGCCGCGCACATCGATCCCATCGAAAAGAAACCGCTGTTCCACTACCTGCCGGGGACGCTCGCTTTCTCATTGGCCACGGCGGGCTGCAACGTCAACTGCAAATTCTGCCAGAACTGGGACATCTCCCAGGTGCGTCCGGAGCAGGTTCCCGCCGACTACGCGCCCCCGAAGTTGGTTGCCGAGCTGGCCAAACAGCACGACTGTCCGACGATTGCCTACACCTACAGCGAGCCGGTGGTCTTCAGCGAGTACCTGATGGATGCAGCCAATGCCGGGCACGAAGCCGGAATCCGCAGCGTGGTTGTGTCGAATGGCTACATGCAAGAGGAGGCGCTGAAGACGGCGTACGGAAAGATGGACGCGGTCAAAATCGATCTGAAAGCGTTCTCTGAGTCTTACTACAAGGATGTAGTCGTTGCTGAGTTGAAGCCGGTGTTGGACTCGCTGGTCACATTGCGGAAGATGAACAAGTGGACCGAGATCGTGTATCTCGTGGTGCCGACGCTGAACGACGGCGATGCCGAATTTCGCGGCTTGGCACGCTGGATCAAGACGAACCTGGGCGTGGATGTGCCGATCCATTTCACGCAATTTCATCCCGAATACCTGTTGAAGAACCTGCCCATAACGCCGGTGCCCACTCTGGAGCGTGCCAAGGCGATTGCCGACGCCGAGGGGCTGCACTACGTATACATCGGCAATGTGCCGGGACATCCTGCGCAAAATACCTACTGCCCGAAGTGTCGCCGCATGCTTGTGGAACGCGTAGGGTTCACGGCCAGTCGGATGCTGATCCGCAAGGGTAGTTGCCCATTCTGCGGGCAGCCGATCCCTGGGGCTTGGCACGCATGAGAGAGTGAGAGGAGTTTTCGCATATGAATATCAAGATGCGTCCCAAGATATATTGGCTGGCGGCCCTCTTCATCGCGATCCTGGCGATTGCGGCACTGAGGCACGTCCGTGCTGCCGATCCCCAAAACGTGCGACAGGCTGCTGTTGCCGGTGGTTTCTATCCTGCCGACCCAAAGACGCTTTCGGCGATGATTGATGACATGTTGGCGCATGCGTCTCCGCCGCCGATCAACGACCCGATCCTAGCCGTGGCTGCACCTCACGCCGGTTATCAGTTCTCCGGCCCCGTTGCTGCCTACACGTACGCGGCGCTGAAAGGACGCAAGTTTTCGCGCGTGGTCGTGATTGCACCGTCGCATTACGAGGCCTTTGATTTCATTTCAGTCTATGAGGGCGACGCTTATGCGACGCCGCTGGGGGCAGTCCCGGTAGACAAGGCGTTTGCAAAGCAACTCGTGCAGATGAGTCCAACGATCAAATTCTCCAGCCGGGGCCATACTCCCACCCGTGAGGGTGCTGAGCATGCGCTCGAGGTGGAGTTGCCGTGGTTGCAACGGGTGCTGGGCGACTTCGAACTCGTGCCCATCGTCATGGGAGACCAGAGTTATGAAAGCAGCCGTGCTCTCGGTGTAGCTCTGGCGAAGCTAATCCAGGGCAATGATAAAGATACGCTGATCGTGGCCAGTTCCGATCTGTCGCACTATCACCCCTACGACGAAGCAGTGAAGATCGACCATAAAACGCTGAGCGCACTGCAGGTGTGGGACTACCTCAGCATGTCGCGGAACTTCGAGGCGCGGATCTGGGAAGCCTGTGGCGGCGCGCCCATCGTAGCCGCAATGATTGCTGCCGAGCGCATGGGAGCGAACCAAGCCCTGGTGCTCAAGTACGCCAATTCAGGCGACATCACAGGGGATCACTCGCGCGTGGTCGGATACAGCGCGGACGTCTTTTTGAAAACTCAAAGTGGAAAAACAGTGGAACCGCAATTCTCACTGAATGGCCAGGAGAAAAACGAACTGCTCGCTCTGGCTCGCAAGTCGGTGGAGTACGCGGTGCGGGAGAAAAAGGCGTATGAACCAACCGCGAGCGCAAGCGAAGTGTTGAATCAGGAGCGTGGTGCGTTCGTGACCTTGCACAAATCGGGAGAACTGCGCGGGTGCATCGGCTATACCTCTGCGGCGAAACCTCTCTACATGACCGTGCGGGACACGGCCACGCTGGCCGCCCTGCGCGATTCCCGCTTCCAGCCGGTAACAGCCACAGAGTTGCCGCAAATCGATTATGAAGTCTCCGTACTGTCGCCCCTTCGGCGCGTGGTGGACGTTCGACAGATCAAGGTTGGCCAGCACGGTTTGCTGATGAAGAACGGCGCCTACGAGGGTCTATTGCTTCCGCAGGTGCCGGTGGAAGAAAAATGGGATCGACAGAAGTTCCTGGAAGAAACCTGCGCCAAAGCGGGCATGCGCTCCGGTTGCTGGAAGGATGAGAACACAGACATTTTCATGTTTACCGCGGTGGTATTCGGCGAGAAGCGGCCGCAAGCGCTTATGCCCGAGACATCTTTGCCTCCAGGCTTACCCGCGCGGCCAGGAGGGACGGCGCCAGGTTCACAGCCGCACTGAGCCATGCCGTTTTCCAAAAACCAAACACCGGGATGAGGTAGCTGCTCAACAAAAGCGCGCCCACGCATCCACCCAACAGGTCGATGGCATAGAGTGTGCCCAGCCGTGATCGACCGCTGCGAGCATTATCATTGTCATGGTCATGGTCATAGAGGTAGATCTCCGTCGCGATAGGAAATTGATAGCCCCCCAGCATTCCGCAGAGAGCGGCCAACGCGGGGAAGACAAACTGCGCCGCCAGCCATGTTGTCGCCGTCCCAGAAATCTTCGACAGCAGGCTAACCACAAATATCAGCGCAGGCCCAGAAAGGGCGAGCAGCAACTGCGTGGTCGCAATGGTGCGGTAGGGTGGACTCTCGCTGGAACGAACGCGGCGGATGCCCAGCCAACTTCCAAAAGCAATGCCTGCCATGCACATGGCGATGAGGATCGTGAGCTGGTGGTAAACGTAACCGTAAACGGACTGGAATGCGAGCAGCAGAAAGATCTGCAGAGTCATCAGTGTGAATCCGGTAGCAGCCATGCAGCACGCTGCGGCAGATCGGGCGCGTCTCTCGCGAGTGGGCACAAACGCCAGCAGAACCGCCACCAGCAATGTGATGACAAGGACCACATCGATGACACCGGTGAAAGCGATGTGCGCGGCGGCCCGGAACCAGCGGGAATAGCCCAACTTGAACTGCGTGCTCCATAGCACAACGTCGAAATAATAGGCGATCGGCTCGAAATCACGATTGACGGGCGTCGAGGCCAGCGGGCGCAGTTGTTCGCGAACCTGCTCCATGCGATCCGGCGTCATGCGGAATGGGATGAAGTATTCCCGAACATACTGTGTCTTCAGATTCCGTTCCTGCAATCTCGCCATCAGCGTTTGGGGGTTGTCCGTGAGAACATCGGGTCGCGTAGCGGCGAAGAAGTGGATGGTTTCGCCGGGGACGGCGACAACGTAAGGGAAGACTTCCCGCAGGGTGTGGTGAATGCAGCGCAGGAATTTCGCTAGGTCGGGGCTGATGTAATCCTCCGACGAGCGCAGTTGCAAGGCGAGCAGCCCGCCCGACGCGAGGTGATCGCGAGCGGCACGAAAGAACTCGGCCGTGTAGAACCGGTTCAACTGCGCGGTCTGCGGGTCGGGCACATTAAGGATGATCACGTCGAATGTGTCGCCGGCGGTCTTGAGATAATTGCGGAGAAAGTACCGGCCATCCGCGTAGTGCACGCGCACCCGAGGATCCGAGAAAATCGGAGCGGACTGCACGGGGAAGAACTGCCGCGCCATGTCGATGAGTGCGGGATCCAGCTCAACGTAGTCGATCCGCTCGACGGTGGGATGCTTCATCGCCTGGGAGATGCTGCCGCTGACGCCGCCGCCGATCATTAGAAGATGCCTTGGCGCAGGGTGCTCCAAGAGCGCGTAGTGAACCGCCTCTTCGGCGGCGTTCTCGTCCGGCGCGCTGGCCAGGATCACGCCGTTGTCATAAATGCTGCGGATGTTGCCGGTTTCCGTGTTGCCAGTCTCGTTGCCAGTTTCGATGACCGCCAGATTGCCGTAGATCGAGTCGCGCGACCCCACCAGGCGGAATCCCCGCCACAAGCGCGCCTGCGCGGAGCTGTCCAACGACGGTGCGACATATATAAGGAGAACGATCGTAAGGAGAACGACCGCAAAAAGCGCCGCTGCCACCGTCACGGCCGCAAGCTGCTTGCGGTTCATCCGGAAGCACAAGACTGCTGCCATACACAGGTTCAGGACGGCGACGACGATCGCGATCTGGAAGGACTCAAGAAAGCGCAGCAACACAATGCTGCCCAGGATCCCTCCGAAGGCGGAACCGGCGGCCTCCAGCAAATAAGCCGACCTGGCAGCGAAGCGAGCAGAGACGGCGCTTTCGTGTTCGTACATCCGGGTCGAAACCACGAAAAGCGACCCTGCGACAACACAAAACAGGCT
>JBEKFN010000290.1:0-5651 GCA_050013295.1 Terriglobales bacterium | reverse complement strand
CTGGAGCGTGAGATGCGTGAGGTCAGCGATGTGCTGATGATCACGACCGACGACGGGAGCTATGCGGATAAAGGGTTCGTCACCGACAAGCTTCGCCAATTGATTCAGAACGGCGTGCCTATTAACCTGGTGCTGGCAATCGGTCCCATTCCGATGATGAGGGCCGTAGCCGACATGACGCGCAGCGAGCGCATTCGCACGCTTGTGAGCCTCAATCCCATTATGATTGACGGCACCGGCATGTGCGGCGGCTGCCGCGTGCTGGTGGACAATAAGAGCCAGTTTGCCTGCGTGGATGGACCCGAGTTCGATGCGCACCAGGTGAACTTCGCCGTGCTGGTGCAGCGCAATGGGGCGTACCGCACTCAAGAGCAGCAATCCCTCGCCGAATATCGGCGCGCACTGGAGTCGCATCTCAAAAACGCGGGAGCCGAAGGGAACGGCGCCTGTGCCGCGAAGGGAGTCACCCAATGACCGTTCCTCCCAAGCCATCGCTGAATCCGGTGCCCATCAAGGACCGCATGAAGTTGCCTCGGCAGAACATGCCGGAGCAGGCGCCAGAAGTTCGCGCCACCGAGTTCACTGAAGTGAATCTCGGCTATAGCGAGGAACTTGCCCGGCAGGAAGCCATGCGCTGTATAGAGTGCGCCAAGCCGGCGTGTACGAAGGACTGTCCCGTCGGCGTCAAGGTCCATGAATTCGTGCAAATGATCGTGGCGGGAGATTACCTGGGCGCCGCCGCCAAGATCCGCGAAGACAACGTTCTGCCCGCGATCACCGGCCGCGTCTGTCCGCAGGAGGACCACTGCGAGGGCGGCTGCCTGATGGGGAAGAAAGTTAAGCCGCTCGGGATCGGCTACCTGGAGCGATTCGTTGCGGATTACGAGAAGCGCATGGGTGTTAGCCCCGCGCCGAATGCTCCTCCGACTGGGAAAAAAGTTGCGGTCGTCGGCAGTGGTCCCTCCGGGCTAACGGTCGCTGGCGATCTGGTGCAGAAGGGGCACAAGGTTCGCGTGTTCGAGGCGCTGCACGAACTCGGCGGCGTGCTGGTGTATGGCATTCCTGAGTTTCGCCTGCCCAAGCAGATCATCCGGGAACAGCTCGACTATATGCGTGCCATGGGAGTCGAATTCGAGACCGATGTGGTGGTGGGAAGGACCATCTCCATCAATGAGCTCTTGGAAGAAGAAGGTTACGACGCAGTGTTTATCGGGACGGGCGCCGGGTTGCCGGTCTTCATGAACATTCCGGGCGAGCACCTGAACGGGGTCTATTCCGCGAACGAATTTCTGACTCGCATCAACTTGATGAAAGCTTACAAGTTCCCGGTTTTCGACGAGCCGATGCTCGACTTGCACGGAAAAGATGTAGCCGTAATCGGCGGCGGGAACACGGCGCTTGACGCCATTCGCTCAGCCTTGCGCCTGGGAGCGCGCAAAGCCTATGTGCTTTACCGCCGCAGCGAAGCGGAGATGCCAGCGCGGGCGGAGGAAGTGAAGCATGCGCGTGAGGAAGGGATTGAGTTTCACATGCTGACCAACCCGGTCGAATTTCAGCCTGATGGTGAGGGCTGGCTGGGCGCAGTCCGCTGCCAGCGTATGGAACTGGGAGAACCCGACGCGTCAGGACGGAGGCGGCCGGTGCCGGTGGCTGGGTCGGAGTTTGAGATCCCTCTATCGGTGGCGGTAATCGCGGTTGGCACCAGCGCTAACCCGATTGTCCAGAGCACAACTCCTGGCTTGGGCACGGACAAGCGGGGGTACATCCAGGCCAATTCGGATACTCAGCGTACGACGAGGAAGGGTGTGTTTGCCGGAGGCGACATCGTTACTGGAGGCGCCACTGTAATTCTCGCGATGGGGGCGGGACGGCGGGCGGCCAAGTCCATTCACGACTACCTGACCACTGGGGAATGGTGAACGGATGCCGGAGATTGGGCGATTGGGCTAAGGAACTCCAAGTCAGAATTAACCAGCGAGAACGGTGTAGTAATGGTGCCGTTTTCGAGATGAAGAAGGAAATCCCGGCTTAGATTGCGGAGAAGGCATTGTCCAAGCGGATTACTGAGGTTGTGGTGATCGGAGCTGGAGTTGCAGGACTCGCATGCGCGCAGGCGCTCTGCCAGGCAGGTCTCCGGGTAAGGATTCTCGAAGCGCGGAACCGTATCGGCGGCCGCGTGTGGACCGTGCACCCCTCCCTGATAAACGCGCCGGTCGAACTAGGGGCGGAATTTATCCATGGTCTGCCTCGGGAGGTGTGGCAGATCGTAGAGCGCGCCAACCTGCAGACTCGCGAACTGACTGGGAACCGATGGCGTCTGGAGCAAGCGAGGCTGGCACCCGCGAGTGGCTCCTGGGATCTAATCGACAATATCTTTAGCAGGATTGATGAGTCTACACCGGATCAATCGTTCCGCGAGTTTCTTGAACAAGCTTGTGGCGACGTACCGCGGCAAACGAGGATCGAAGCGGCCGCATATGTGGAGAGCTTCCACGCATGTGACGCAAGCCGCATCAGCGCCCATGCGCTTGCGCGATGGCATCGCAGCGACCAGGAACTCCAAGGACACCGCGGCTTCCGTTTCTCCAAGGGATGCGAGGGTCTGGTTCGAGCGCTTGTGGCCGCCAGCAAACCGGATCTCCTCACAGTGCGGCTGAACACCGTTGTTACCGAGATCGCTTGGAAGCCAGGCGCGGTGGAGGTGACGACCCAATCGCCCGAACGATCGCCCGAACAATCGCCCGAACAATCGCCCGAACGACAGCAGCACGACAGTATTCGTGCAGATGCTGCCGTTATTACTTTGCCTCTCGGCGTTCTGCAGGCACCACTTGGAACTGGCGGTGCCGTCTGCTTTCGGCCAGAGCTGACCGAAAAGGCCACTGCACTCAAGCAGTTGGAGATGGGCACCGCGATCCGACTCGTTCTCTGTTTCCGCCAGTGCTTCTGGACAGACCCCAACCTGGTGCCAACGCCCATGCCGGACATGAGTTTCTTGTCAGCTCCAGGGGAATTGTTTCCGACGTGGTGGTCGTCTGTATCTGCGAAGACCGCCATGCTGACGGGTTGGTCCGGTGGAGCCCGTGCTGAGCAGCTCTCCGGTCGCGGAAATGCAGCCATCGTGGAGCGTGGGTTGGAGGTCTTGCGCCACGTCTTCGGAGTACCTCTGGAAAGCTTGCGAAACTTGCTGCAAGAGTCTTTTGTACACGACTGGCGGTCCGATCCCTACTGCCGAGGTGCTTACAGTTACCCTCTTGCCGGTGGTAAGGAAGCTGGGCGCAGACTGGGTGCACCGGTTGGGAATACTCTGTTCTTTGCCGGAGAAGCGACGGATTGCAGCGGAAACAACGGGACGTTGCACGGCGCCATCGCCAGCGGCCAGCGCGCCGCCACTGAACTTCTTTCCTGCGCTGGGCTCGGGATTCCCGGAGTCGTGACCCAGAGTTTATAGAATGTGGCCATCAGCAGCCCGTTGTTCGCGACAGGGTAGAACGCTTTTCATCGGGAGCACTGCGGACGGTCTGCCATCCGTACCAGCACCACACCGTGCTTCACCGTTTAGTCCGCGGACGCTTTCGTGAACCACTCGTCGAACCACTCCAGAGTGCGCAAGTTGTAGTCGTGGGAGTCGGCGGGCTTTACGAACTCGTGTCCTTCGTTTGGATAGACAACCAGCCTGGTGGGCACCTTCAGGGTTTTGAGCGCGTGCCACCATTCCACCGATTGTTCCATGGGAACTTCACCATCGCGATCGCCGACCAGGATGAGGGTAGGCGTCTTGACCGCTTTGACGAAGTGCATAGGGTCGCTCTTGGCGTACACCGCGGGGTCGTCGTAGACGGACGCTCCGAAAAACGGGATCATCCACTCGTCGATATCGTTCAGGCCATAGTAGCTGAGCCAGTCGGAGAGTCCGGCACCCGCGACCGCCGCGGCAAAACGCTGCGTCTGGGTCTCGGCCCACATGGTCATGTATCCGCCATAGCTGTGCCCGCGCAGGCCGATGCGCTTGGGGTCGATCGGGTACTCCTTGGAGACGGCATCGATGCCGGCCATGATGTCGCGATAGTCCCCGCCGCCGAAATCCTTGACGTTGGCTTGCGTGAACGCCTCGCCTTGTCCGTAGCTGCCGCGCGGGTTTGGACAAAGAACGAAGTAGCCCATCGCCGATGCGGCCCCGGTGAAACCCTCGTTCCAGTGAGACATGCACGCCGACGACGGTCCGCCGTGCACGCTGACTACGAGCGGATATGGCTTGCCTGGCACGAAGCCTTTGGGAAGCATAAGCCAGCCTTCGACCCGCGTGCTTCCGTTCTGCCAGTGAATATTGCGCATTGCGCCCCATGCGGGCTGGATGCCGCTGTTCAGGTGGGTGATCTGCTTCCATTTGCCAATCGGGCCCGCCCAGACCTCGGGAGGAGTGCCGGCTGATTGACGTATAACCGCGGTCACCGTTCCGTCGCTGGAGAAGGAGCCGCCAGATCCCCATGCGTCCGCGGCCGCTACTTCTTCGCCGGTCCACAGCGTCTGCGCGTCCCCTCCGGTAGTGCTCACGCTGCCAAAGCCGGAGTTACCATCGACGTTTTCGGCGAAAACGACGTGGTCGGGAGATGTCCATGCGAGGGAAGAAGGAGATGCCTTGAGGTTAGGAGTGATATTCCGTGCCACGCCGCCGTTGCTTGAACCGTTAATTGGAACGACGAAGATATCGCCGCCCGTGACGCCGGCGTCGCTCATAAGGCCCTCGATGATGGCTACATTCTTTCCGTCCGGTGAGACGTGCGGGTCTTCCATCTGCCACTTGGGCGCGTAGATCTCGCGCATCTCGCCGCTTTGCGCGTTGATGCGATAGAGCCGCGCGACCCACCAATTGGCGTCGCCGGACCCGTGCGCCGCCGTGGCTACCCACCCCGCCCCATCCGGAGTCCAGTCGTATTCATAGATGTACACGTCGGCAGGCGTGACTTGCGCCAGGTGGTTCGTAATCAGGTTGATGGTGGTGAGGCGCTGCTCGTAGATTTGGTCGTCGATCACTCCCGCGAGCGGGGTCATCGGCTGCAGTGGGCCAGCCACGCGGGGAAGGCCTTTAGTGAAGAGGATCGCCAAGTTCGCTCCGTCGGGAGAAAAACGAGGCGTCTGGGCATAACCTTTTAATTCCGCTCGCTTTGCCGGAGCACGACCGTCGATTGCCGCGGTCCAGACTTGAGCTATGGGAATGTCGCCCGGCAAGTCAGCGAGGAATGCGAGCTGTTTGCTGTCCGCTGACCATGTGACGTCGCGCAACGGAAGCTTGCCTTCCACGGAGATCGCTTGGAGAGAGCCAGAGCCGCCGCGTACGGGTGTCACCGTGAGCTGTCCATCGACGATATAGGCAACCTGAGTTCCATCGGGAGAGAGTGCAACCTGATCGATCTTTTTCGCGTGCGGCATGGAGTCGAGCACGGCAGCGGCGCGAGAGGGCGCTGGAGCCTGATTTTGTGCCAAAAGCGGTGCGCAGTGGAGTGAGGCTGCGAACGCGCAGAGCAGCGCGGCAAAATGAGTGTGAGACTTGGTCCGTGATTTCATGGCCGCCGAGTATACCTGATCCGTCGCGCTGCCCGTCAGGGCTGCGACCCGGTGGCTTCTTCGATGCGAGCTTTCCATACTCATGC
>JBEKFN010000289.1:0-5688 GCA_050013295.1 Terriglobales bacterium | reverse complement strand
TTTTACGTCGTGGGCCAGGTGCGCGAGCGTGTAGCGCTGCGCTTGGCGGCGTTCGTCGGTGATGGCTTCGTCTCGGCCGGTGAACGACACCGGTTGGAAGCTGAGGAAGCCGATCTTCTTTGGATTGTCCAGGGCGAACTGGATGATTCTTCCTACCTGCTCGTTGTTGATGCCGTTGATAAGGGTGATGACGGGAACGATTTCGCAGCCGGCGCGATGCAGGTTGTCGATCGCTTTCAGTTTTACGTCGAACAGGTTGCCCACCGCGCGATGATCGTTGGCGGCGTTGCCGATCCCGTCGAATTGCAGGTAGGCGTAACGCACGCCGGCTTCAACCGCTTGTTCGCAGAACTCAAAACTCTTGGCGAATTCAATTCCGTTGGTCGCGGCTTGCACGCTGTTGTATCCAACTTTGCGCGCGTAACGAACCGCGTCGAGGAAGTACGGCGAGAGCGTAGGCTCGCCACCGGAGAACTGCACCGACATCTGCCGCTTCGGCTTCACCGTGATGGCGTTGTCGAGCACCGTCTTGATTTCTTCCCAGGTGAGTTCGTGGACGAAGCCGACCTGGTTCGCGTCCATGAAGCAGGGATCGCACATCATGTTGCAGCGATTGGTGAGATCGACGGTGAGCACCGCGCCGCGTCCGTATTTCACCGTCGAAGAGCCATGATGGTGGAGATGCTCGTCGCTATGCGCGCGGATGTCGCGGCCGGGGAAAACTTCTTCGAGGTGGCGCGTGAATTCCGTGTCAATCGACATCAAGTCTTCGAAGTGCCCGTGCTTGGCGCAGTCTTTGACCATCCAAATTTTGCCGTCGCGTTCGACGATCTGGGCCTTGACCTCGCCCACTTTTTCGTTCATCAACACATCGACCGGCAGATGGCCGTCGAGAATCTGTTGCCGGATTTCCGGCACGCACCTCGGACAAAGCGAATCGGTCGTGCGCGGCCAGCCCAGCGGCGGCTTCGATTTTTCCCAGGATTTGAGCAGGGGCTTGTCAGACCACTTAGGAATCGGCGACGTATTCGGAGCCACGCGGTTGAGGCGTTCAAAAACTGCCCACGCGCCGGTGGCGGCAATGGTCACGGCCTTCTCGACATATTTAATCGGCTTGTGCATTCTGCTCTCGCTTTCCTCAACTCGGGAGTTAGAAGTGTCCCCATAGTCCCGCGTACGTCCCGCGTGTACGTTTCGCCTACGGGAACCTTGCAAATAGACGTGTCCACGAAGAAACCTGGAAGTTTCGATACGTGGAGTTGGTTGGTCACATAGATGCTATTGAATCCGTGACATTTAGGCACGCAGAAGGCAATGAAGGGGAGAAAATCGGGGTTAAGCGGGGAATAGCGGGATTATATGGAGGTAAGTTATTGAAAAAGCAGGGGAGTGCGCAGCCTCGGAGTAAGCGATGTCGCTCTAACCTGGACCATGCGCCAGGTCGCCCGCGGCCATGACGTAGGTGGTCTCCTTATCGAGCTTGATATTGAAACGCTTGGAAGTTAGGGTGACGGCTCCGTCACTAGCGGGCGTGGACTCCACATTTTTCATCAAGATGCGGTGTTTGGAAATGTCTGGCGCCGGCGAGGAGCCCGTGTCAGAGCCCGAAAATGGCGGTGAAGTCGGGTTCCTCTGGCCGGGGTAGACGCCACCCATGCGAGGTCTCGGGTTGTTTCCAGCGTCCGGCAGCCCAGACGAGAGATCCTGATCTGCTGGCGTTGCGGCGGGGTAATACCAGGCCGTCAAGTAAACTTTGATAGGCGCTGATCCATTTGTCCACTGCGCGGAGTCCATGCGAATGGCAAGGCGGGATGGGTCCGTTGCAGACTTCGCCACGGACTCAGTAACTTCTCCGGACAAGATGGCGCCCTGCGGAATTACTACGCCACTGACCATTGTGGCGACAACAAGCTTGGCTTGGACCTTGGTTCCGACCGGGGTTTTGCCGGCAGCCACGGTTTGCCGCATGATCACAGGAAACTCGAGCCCCGCGGGAAGATTGCGCGCGGCGGGCGCCGGTTGAGCGTGCGACACCTGGTTCAACAACAGCTGGCTCAGCAACACGGCGGAGCCCAGAACGACCTTTAGAGCGCGGAAAAGCATTCCTTAGGGAACTATAGAATATATAACATTCTACTCGTTTACGGCGCGGTTCGAAGCCGCTCCGGAGCGGGCGGTAGGGGGGCGACGGTCGGGAGTGCACCCTTGGAATCTCAGGCCCATCTTTTGGCTGTCCTCATCCCCTTTTCCTCACCTGTCAACGTCAATGAACTGATATCCACAGCTTTTCCGAATCGTGAACGCCCCTGCTCTATTCCCCTCAGCCCCTTCCGCCCTCATAATCACTACGGGACCGGTGTGCGCCCCAAATGACATCGCCTTCGACTTCTTCCGACAACTTCAAAGAGACCCTCAAGCAGCAGGCGGATATCGTCCGCATCGTCGGCGACTACGTCAAGCTGAAGAAGGCGGGCGCGCAGAACTTCTCCGGGCTGTGTCCCTTTCACGCCGAGAAGACGCCCTCGTTCTCGGTGCATGCCACGCGCCAGTTTTTTCACTGCTTTGGCTGCGGAGAGTCGGGAGACGTCTTCGCCTTCATCCAGAAGGTCGAGAACATCACCTTCCCGGAAGCCATTCGCCTGATCGCGCAGAAGCTCGGCATACCGATGCCCAAGCTCACCTTCTCGAGTCCGGCGGAGGCGCGCGACGCTCAGGTTCGCATGGCACTGCTCGACGTGCATGTGCGGGCTACCGCGTTTTTCCAGGAATGTCTGCGGCGTCCCGAAGGCGCGAATGCCCGCGAATACCTCAAAGGCCGCGGACTCGATGACGAGACCATCGCGCGCTTTCGCATCGGGTATGCGCCGGATTCCGGATTCCTGCTGCGCGACGCGCTGCGCCGCGAATTCGATGAGGAGTTGTTGCGGGAGAGTGGACTGTTTTCGTGGAAGGAAGACAGTCGTCAGCCGTCAGCCGTCAGCCGTCAGGGAAGGCAGATCCTTCGCTCCGCTCAAGATGACAATGAAGTGGCGAGCTCAGACGCTAACGACGAACAGCCAACAGCGGAAAGCGCGGGCTCCGAGCCAAAAGCTAGTAGCCAGAAGCCAGCAGCGATCTATTCCAAATTCCGCAACCGCGTCATGTTCCCGATCTGCAATGACCAGGGCAAAGTCATTGCCTTCACCGGACGCACGCTTTCTACGGATGAAAAGGCTGGGCCGAAGTATCTGAATTCTCCGGAGACTCCGATTTATTCGAAGTCGCGGGTGCTGTTCAATCTGGACAACGCGAAAGAGGCGATTCGCAAGCTCGACTACTCCATCCTGGTCGAGGGGCAGATGGATTGCATCTCGGTGTACGCCGCCGGCTTTCACAATGTGATTGCTAGTTCGGGCACGGCATTTACCGAGCTGCAGGCGAAATTGCTTGGGCGCTTCTCGAAGAATGTAGTGGTCAACTTCGATCCCGACACGGCCGGAGACCGCGCCACCGAGCGCACGCTCGGATTGCTGGTCGAAGAAGAATTCAACATCAGGGTTCTCACGCTCGAAACTGGATTCGATCCCGATCTCTTCATCCGCCGCAAAGGCAAGGACGCGTACGGCGCGGCGCTCAAGCAGTCGCAGAAATATTTTGATTATCTGATCGATCGGGCGCGTGCGCAGTTTCCGGCGCGGAACTCGGAGAGCAAGGTCAAGGCCCTCAACCATCTTCTTCCGCACATTCAGCGGGTGCCAAGCCGCATCGCGCGCGACGAACTGGCGCTCGAGATTTCGCAGAAGCTGGGAATCGATTCCGCGGTGCTGCGTCAGGAATTGAAGCATGCCGCTGCCACCCGCTCGGCGACCCAGGTCAAGGCCATGGCTGAAGCGCAGATCACCGGAGCGGAACGCGTCCTGATCCGGGCGCTGGCTTCGGCGACCGAGATGCAGGCTGGCGGAACGCGAAGTTCGGCTCGCGACGGGGCGGAGGAGGAATTCGATCCGGCGCGGCAGGCGCAATATGCGTTGCAATCGGAGCAACTGTACGAGGGGCTGGCGTCGCAGTCGTTGATGGAGGCTCTGCTGGAGGCAGAAACGGAGGCCGAGACGGCAGACGTCATGGCGCTGCCGAAGACGGAAGAAGACCGGCGGCTGTTGGCCTCGATCCTGATGCACGAAGAAGAAGAGCTGACGCCAGAGACCGTGGAAGGCGCGGTGCGCGCTTTGCGGAGGATCTATCTGCGGCGGCGGCTGGAGGAGGTGCAACTCGCGTTGCAGCGTCCGGGGCTCTCGATGCCCGAAAAGCAGGCGCTTTTGCAGGAAAAGGTTCGTCTCAAGCGGGCCCTTATGGATCCAGGAATGGGAGAGAAGGCCAGCTAGGGGTGCGCTGATTGAGGTCAGCACGAAAAGCGTGGACCACAGAGTACACAGGGTCGTACAGGAGAACGCAGAGGCTTAATCAGAACTTCCCTAGTCGTCCTGAATCAGACAGAAACGTTGGAGCGAAACCGGCGCGAGCGCCATCTAAAGAATTAGCGGGAAAAGAGATACGGACGGCGGAGGGCACATCGGTAAACGGGCATGAACTTCACCTTGCGCCGGCAGGAACACTAGTCGGCGTGCTATACTCTTAAAGTTTGTGCGCTTCGCGCACAACTCCGTAACGACTCCCACCGCTGAACGATTTGCCGTCCGTGAACCGGCGGACGCCTTGAGGATAATCTAGCTTGGCACTTGATGACAAGTACGACGACATAAAAAAGCTGATCGACGCAGGCAAAGAGAAGGGATATCTGACCTATGACCAGGTCAACGACCTTATCCCGCACGATGTGCACTCTCCTGAAGACCTGGAAGATCTGCTAACCACGATCGGGACCCAAGGAATCGATGTACTCGAAAGCTCGAAAGGGCCGACGACCGATCTGGAAAAAAAATTCGAAGAAGTAGATGAGGCTTCCGAGGACGTCGAACTCGACCTAACCCCGGGCGCTCTGGAAAAAACCAATGACCCCGTCCGCATGTATCTGCGCGAGATGGGAACTGTTCCCCTGCTCACGCGCGAAGGCGAAGTGGAAATCGCTAAGCGGATTGAGCGTGGGCAAAACCGCGTTCTGAAGGCGCTTTCGCGCTCGCCGATTGTGATTCGTGAACTCCTCGCTTTGGGCGAGGACCTCGAGAAGGGCGTCCGCTCCATCAAAGAGCTGGTGACGTTCGACGAAGAGGAAATCACGGAAGAGATCGTCGACAACCGCCTGAAAGAATTTCTCGCCAAGATCAACACCCTCGACAAGCTTTACAAGAAGGTCGCGCCGCTCCAGGAAAAGTTGGCGTCGGTGAACCTCAAGAAGCGGCCACGCGACCATCGCCGTTACCGCGTCAATCTGTCCCGCTCCATCGTGCGCGTGTCGACTGCGGTGCGGCGGTTGGGCTTCACTAACAACGAACGCAAACGGCTCATCGACCGCGTGAACCGCACGGTCGACGGCATGCGTTCGCTCGACCGTCAGATCCAGAACCTGGAGAAGCGGGCCGAGGCGACGCGCAGCGAAGAACAAAAGAAGGAATACAAGAAGCAGTCGCGCGCGGTCCGCGGTGAGCTCGAAAAGCTCGAAGTGGAAGCGGGCCTGTTGTTCCAGGAGCTCAAGCGCACGCAGCGCGAGATCATCCAGGGCGACATGGACGCCGAGCACGCCAAGCGCGAGCT
>JBEKFN010000288.1:0-5748 GCA_050013295.1 Terriglobales bacterium | reverse complement strand
ACCGGCTACGCCGATTTCTGGGAACTCTACCGCCGCAACGTGCTGCCCAAGGAAACCCGCAACTACGTCCCCATCATCGTGGCCGTAACCATCATGGCCAAGAATCCCGCGCAATACGGACTGGATTCGGTGGTGAAGGAAAAGCCCGTTCCCTACGACACCATCAAGATCGGCTATCCCATCGATCTCCGCCTAGCCGCGGAGTGCGTGGATGCCACCACCTCCGACTTGCTCGACCTGAACCCCAGCCTGCTCCGGCTAACCACCCCGAAATTGCCCGGCAAAGAAGGAGATTTCGAGCTCCACGTGCCCGCCGGAACTGCCGCCAAGTTTCAAACCGCGGTAGCCGCGATTCCAGTCGACAAGCGCGTCTCCTGGCGTTATCACAAAGTCCAAGGCGGAGAAACCCTGGCCTCAATAGCCCGCACCTATCACACCACGCCAACCGCAATAGCCGAAGCCAATGACCTGAGCGATAGTTCGAAGTCTGGTTCGAGCGTGAGTTCGACTGCTGGCTCGAAGGCTGGCCTGAAAGTCGTTTCGAACCGGGGTTCGTATGGGAGTTCGTATGGGGGTTCCTATAATGAAGCGCTCGCGCCCGAAAGCCGTCTGATCATCCCCATCGCCCCAAGCAAACAAACGGATACCAGCACCTACGCGTACGCCACCACGCGCTACCAGGTGCGCAAAGGCGATACGGTGGAATCGGTAGCCGAGAATTTCGGCGTCTCCGCCAAAATGCTTCGCGGTTGGAACCACCTGAAAGGCAGCAGCCTAGCCGGAAGAAAGGTCTTGTATCTCCACCTCCCCGTCACGCCCCGACCGGGAGCGGGAGAAAGAGCGGGCGAAACCGAGGTAGCCACAAAGCGTTCCAGCGGATCGCGCCACCATGCCGGAACGGAGACGGCCTCAGCCCGCCGGTCGTCCATAGGAACGTCAAACCGCGCGTCCAGCCGGTCGTCCAAAGAAACGTCCAGCCATTCGTCCAAAGAAACTTCCAGCGCAGCCCGTGCCGCCGTGAAGCATCACAAGGTCAAGCAAGGCGAAACCCTGTATTCGATCGCCAACTCGTACAACACCACCGTCTCCGCCCTGAAGCACGACAACCGGAATCTCGCAGCCCTGCGACCGGGAATGATTCTGATCGTCCGCGACGGGCACTAGAGCCGACAATCCGGCAGCGTTCAAATTGTACGCATATGTTCCACGTGGAACACTTTGCAGGTGTAATTGTACGTACATACAAGGCTGGACGTGATCCGCAGTCACAATTATCGCGCCCGGGCTAGTTGCAAGTCATTGATAATGCTCGGTGTCGGTTGTGGTTAAAGAGACACAGTCGGGTACTTATTACACTGTAATTATTACAAACTCATTTCTTGGTGGGCGGGCCCCACGACGGGGGGCTCCCCCACCCTTTGGCACAAAACGCGACAGGATGGATGCACCCTCAAGGGAAAAAGTGCAAATTAACCCAAACGCTTAGGAATTGTGGTAGAATTTTGACGGGCGCCGACAGTTCTCAGATTTGATGGACTGCGCGTCGTGATTTATCCAAACGACCACCGACCGGCTCACGTACATGTGATTGGACGGGGCTGTGAGGCTGTATTCAATCTGAACTGCCGGGCAGGGCCGGTGGAGCTTCGGGAGAATTACGAGTTTTCGAGACGGGAACTCGGGCACATTCAAAGTGCGTTGACGGAGCACTCGGACGAGCTTTGCCAAGCATGGGAGGGAGTTCATGGCATTGCGTGACGATTTCGAACTGGCCAAGCAGCGGGCAAAGGAACTGCAAGAGGCCGTTCCCAAGGCCGTGTCCGCGCATTTCGACCGCAAGAGCGGCCATATCGTGATTGGCCTCAGCTCAAAACTGATTGTGAGTTTCTCACCTCGCGATGCGCAGGGTTTGGAAAACGCCAAGCCGTCGCAACTCGACGAAATTGAGATCACTCCATCCGGTTTTGGAATTCACTTTCCAAAGCTCGATGCAGACCTCTACGTGCCAGGCCTCCTGGAGGGTTTTCTTGGGTCAAGGAAGTGGATGGCGTCCAGACTCGGCCGAGTTGGCGGGCAGTCCAGAAGCAGAGCCAAGCGAGCGGCTTCTAAAGCAAATGGCAGGCTCGGCGGAAGACCCAGGGAAGCAGTGAGGGGCTAGCGCCGGGGCATCGATTACGAGGGCGCGATCATCGGGCAACGAACCGCCTTGCCAAACGGAGCTTGTGTGAGTAAAGCGGCGTAGGCTGGGCCGGCGCCTGCCCACTCATTCGCAAAGAACGCGAATGAGTGGGGCACCCGCCACTGAAATTGCTCGGCGGGATCTTCACCCCGCGAGGCTCTCAACCGCCTTTTGCAGGGCCCGCGCGATTTCTTCTGGGTTGGTTTCTGGGGCGAACTGCATGGGCTTGCCGATGCGCACTTGAATCTTTCCGGGCGCGGCATATTTTTTCCCGGCGTGCTTGATTTCAAACAAGCCGTCGATCCGCATCGGCAGGATGGGGATGCGCAGATTGTTGGCGAGCAGGCCGACTCCGGTGCGGAAGGGGCAGAGCTTGCCGTCTTCGGTGTGCTTTCCTTCCGGGAAGACGAGCACGCTGTAGCCGCGATCTACGGCCTCTCCGGCGTAGGCGAAGCTCTTGCGGAAGCCGGACTGGCGCGGCAGCGGGAACAGGTTGAGCAGGGCGACGCCGAGCGTCCACTGCAGGCGGTCGTAGATTCGGCGGAGCCATGGCCGATCCAATGCCCGGCGATCCAATGCCCGCCGATCTAATGCCCGGCGATCCACCGTTGCGCTCGGGCCGGGCGAGCGCAGTATTTCTAGCGCCTCGCCGCGAGTTGCGGTCGCCAGTTTGTGGCGAATGCGCGCGGGCAGCGCAAACTGGATGAAGCCGACATCGACATCGGCAACATGGTTCGAGATGACCAGCAGCGGCCCGCTAACGCCGCGTAAGTTCTCGCGTCCGGTCACGCGGGGCCATCCCAGAAGAAGCACGGCCGGGCGCGCCAGCAGATAATGCGATGCCAGGCGCACCCACGTGGTCGGCCAGCGCAGGGCCCAGCGGGGATAGTGAAAAGCTGGAGAGTGGAATTCTCGACGCTGAAACTCGGGATCTCTAGGTGCCCCTGTCAGTCGTTGGTCGTCAGTCGCTAGTCGCTCGGGGGTTTTGCCAACGACCAACGACTGACGACCAACGACCGACCTGCTACTCTGCAGCAGTTTTTCCAGATCGCCGACGGTCGCTGCATTGGCGAACTTCGTTTCGCTTAGATCGACTTGGTAGCGGTCTTCGAGCGCGCTGAGCAGTTCAACTCGCTCCAGAGAACTTAGCCCAAGTCCGCTTTCGAGGGTTGCGTCCGGCGTCAGGTTGTGCATGTTCTGAACGTTGCGGCCGGTGATTCGCGTCAGCAGTTCCGAGAGCGGGCTGGCGGCGTTGGCGGGCGCTTGTCCGCGGAGGGCCGCCTCGACCGCATCGCGAATCACGTTGCGGCGCGGCTTCTGCGTGGAACTGCGCGGGAAATCTTCTTCGGGCCAGACGAACCAGGTGCGCATGCGTTGATATTCGGCCAGCGTTTGGTTGGCGCGCTCGACAATGGCCTGCGCGACGGCGCTCGGGGAAACGGCCGACGCGTCCGGAGTTTGGTCGCGCAGAATCAGAACCGCGCAGGGCTCGGCATTTCCGCCGCGTTCGAGGCCGACGACCACGCAATCTTGAACCTCTTTCTGACTTCGCAACGCCGCTTCGAGGTCCTCGGGATAAATGTTCATGCCCGCGGGCGTGACGATCACTTCTTTTTTGCGTCCCTTGAAAAAAAGATTGCCTTGCTCATCGAGCGCGCCCAGGTCGCCGGTGCGATACCAGCCTTCATCGGCTTCACGTACGACCGGTTGCAGTTCGCGGCCGTTCCAGTAGCCGCTGGCGACGCCGCTGCCGCGCACGAGAATTTCTCCGTCTTCCGCCAGCTTGATTTCGCGCCCGGGCAGAACTTTGCCGATGGAACCGCGGCTGGTGTGGAAGGGATGGTTCAAGCTGATCAGCGAAGTGGTTTCGGTCAGGCCGTATCCCTGGACGACGGCGTATCCCAGGCGATGCCAGAATTCTTCGGTCTCGCGATCTAGAGCGGCACCGCCGCTGATGATGGCCCAAAACTTCCATCCGAAGCGGCGGCGCAGGTCGCGGAAGGTCCACCAGCGCCGCAGAAAGTGCTGGTTCTCGGCGGCGGCGTAGCGCGCGGAAAATTTCGTGTGGTGACGGGGCTCCGCCCCGTCCTGGCGGGGCAAAGCCCCGCCACCACACAAGCTGGCAAAACCTCCGTCGAGATCGCGTTCGATTTTCTGCTTCAACGACTCGATCATGCGCGGGACGGCCACCAACACCGAGACTCGTTCACGGCGGATCGTCGCCATTACTTCTGTTGGGTTGAATGTGTTTTCGAACACGACGGTCGCGCCCAGCAGCGGGGGAAGAAAAATCCCCAGGAATTGTCCGAAGACGTGGCTTAGCGGCAGCAGGTTCAGGAAGCGAATGGGATGCACGAGCCGCTCGTACTTCAGGTATTTCTTGATCTCGATTTGGATCGGGGCCAGATTGCCGACCACATTGGCGTGGGTGAGCACGACTCCCTTGGGCTCGGCGGTGGTGCCGGAAGTGAAAACGATTTCGAGGGGATCGGAAGGCTGAATCTGCGCTGGACGAAAACGTTCGGCCGGGCGTGCTGCGACTGCGGCCGCCAGATCGACGGGATCGATGGTTAGGATCTTGTCCGTGTGGAAGCGGGGCTTTGCATCGCTTGGACGGGGCGAAGCCCCGTCCCCACACGGTACGTTTTCCGCGACACCACCTTCAAGCTTTTCAAAAAATGCGGCGCGCTCGCGCGGACACAATACCAGCTTGGTTCGCACCTGCGCGCTGATTCGCTGCGCAAAATCGGGGCTGGCGGCATCGTCGACGGGGACGGCGATGACCCCGCAAAGCGCGCAGCCGAGGAACGCCGCAACCCACTCGGCACAGTTCGGACTCCACAACAGCACGGCATCGCCCTTGACGATGTTGCGGGCGGCGAGCTCGCGGGCAAACTGATACGCCACTCCGGCGATGCGCTGGTAGCTCCAACGCTCGCGCCGGTATCCTCGCGGAAACACGTAGGCGCAGTCGCCACCCCAACGCTCGAAATCGTCCAGCGAATCCAAAAGACTTGCCCGCACACCCTGTTTAGTAGCACAATTCCCAGAACTTTACAGGTGGGACCGCGCTCGGTGGGGTAGTTTGGGGCTGGATGACAAAGTTTTTTCTAGTTCGCGGCGCCATAGTTCGGGCCACAGCTCGTGCCGTTTTCGCGCTGGGGACTTGCGGGCTGATCTCGTGCTCGCAGCCCGCTTTCACGAATGGAGCGAGTTCGGTGGCGACTTCCGGCGCCGGTTCTGCCAGTTTTCGGGTTGAGAGCCACCCGACGAGTGGCCCCGTGCGCGACCTTGGGCAGGACGAGGCTGCCGGCGGACACATTCTGCGCAAGCATGTGGGACAGACTGATGACGAACTGCGCGAGCGGCTGGAGCGGGAACGCGGTATTACCGGCGCATCGACATACACCAATCGCTCGGTTGCGGAGCATGCCGTGGGGGCAGCGATCGCAGAATCGCACGACCGAATCGAGCGCTGGCTCAGCCGCTCGGGTGGACATCCTAACCTGGTGCTGGACTACGATAGCGAAGATCCGATTGGCCGCAGCATCAATCGTGGCGAGAGCCAG
>JBEKFN010000287.1:0-6403 GCA_050013295.1 Terriglobales bacterium | reverse complement strand
GGTAAATTCCGCCATGCCAATACTGAGGCTCACCGTAAAGTCACCAAGATTGCTCGATTGATTCCAGTCGTTCAGGAAAGCGTGAATCCGGTTCACTACGATGGCGGCGCCGGCGGCGTCGGTATTCGACAGTGCGATCAGGAATTCGTCGCCTCCGTAACGAATGGCAACGTCTGTGCCTCGGATCGAGCCTTTGAGCAAGGTGGCAATCTCGGTAAGGACAAAATCGCCGGTCAGATGGCCGAATCGAGTATTGACCTGTTTGAAACGGTCCACGTCAATGAGCAGGAAGGTGAGCGGTTTGCCTAGGCGCTTTGCTTGACCGATGAAACGGCCAGCCAGTTCCTCGAGCGAACGCCGATTGTAGATTTCCGTCAGCGGATCGGTAAAAGACTGGAGGCGAATGAGCTCATTCTGCATCGCCGTCGAGATCATCCTCTGTCGCAATTTCCGGAACTCGGTGCGGCGGGAAACGATGTAGGTGTTGGCAAGGGTCAACAGCACGAGCAGACCGCAGGCCAGTTCTTTCGACACGGTGATCTCAAAATGCACGCTGCCGGACTTCAGGAAGGCGGCGGGCAACAGAACGGCTAGCAATCCAGCTCCCGCCAGGATCCCGGTGGCAGTCACAATCAGCCACAGCTCCCCGTCCAGCTCCCCGTCGCGCTTCTCCAGCTTTCTGAGTTCCCAATTGACATTGGCCAAAACGTTGTCGGAATCATGGCGACCGTGTGCGGGTTTTGTTGAGTTATCCACGGATTGATTTCGCAAGCAAAGATAGGAGGCGGCCCCGCAAGGTCGTTTCAAGCTGGCGCTTTTCCTGGAACGGGACCACTAATCCCCCCACCTGACCGGCGCTGGCCGACAATTCTTCCAGTCGCGGGTTCAGCGTACGAAGCTGCTGTTGCACTTCAGGTGGTTCGCCGTTCGGCATAGCCAAGTCGACCCGCGCGGAGAGGCCACGTCCCATTGCATGAGTCTACCCGGCAATTTCGGCGCTGGGAATGTTACGAGGGTAATAGCAGACAAGCTGCCCTCCGCCTGTATGCCGCCGCGGTGTTCCAATCGCGCAGCCGACGATCTCGCGGCCACTCAGGCACATCTTTTGTGGAGTTTTCTGATAGCAACCAAGGTCTCGCCAGTCCGCAGGTTCCACCTTCGCTGTTGACCGTTTTCGTACCAACGTAAGACGAAGGAGCCACCCAGCTCTGCATCCTTGCCCTTTATGTCGGACGCAGTTGGTCGATGAAGAGCCCCATTCGATCTCCGGTAGATCTTCGCTCCTCGCTCTTCCGATCTCACTACGAAGGCAACTGATATACGGCGATCCTCATCTCAAGATCCTACTAACTTCCCCGTGAGCCCAGGAGTGCCGCTCATGACCTCGCAGACTGGCAAGCAACCCCGAGTAACGCCTTTGCGGGTGGTCCTTGTGGACTATGCACTGCGCCTTCTTCTGCGCGATCAGGACGAGCAGCCGCTGGATGCTCTGTAAGAAGCCTGTAATTTGTTCACTCGACGGAGGCATATCAGCGGTGGCTATCTCGCGAAAGGCACGCGCTTAGGGTCGTACTCGAAATCTACAAGACCATCGCGGTAGTCCAGCTTCAACTCAAGCAGCCTGAGCATTGCAAATCCCAGAAAACCGGAAATCTCCGTCCCGGTGTGGCGGCTCACGGTGGAGAGGTCTAGCGTGATGATGCCTTGGTTCGACTGACGATAATGCCCGAAACTCAAAGTCGCCTTCTTCGAACTATAGACCTTATTCACTTCGCCGTTCAGTCCAGTCACTCGGTCGCGGTAGTCGGAACTTACCTTGCCGACCACCCGCCCAGCACGCAGCGAGAGAATATTGCTGAACGCACCCGTGTCGAGTCCGAACAGCATGGGTTTAGAATCGTTGACGCTTGTCGGCACCAAGATGGCATGACCAAAGCGGAAGACTTTCGTCCAGTTGGCCATCTCCGGCGCAACGTAGCGATCTCTGGGCAAGCGACGTGGGGTCTCGGAACCGGGCGCGGAGGATTTCTGCTGCTTTGAAGTCGGTTCGGTCGCGCTGTCTTCCTTCTGCTCCGCATTCGCTTGCTCTTCCCCTTCGCTGTTCAGCGATTTCGGAGCCACTGTATCTTCCGGGCGCTTCGGCAGCGGAGACAGTTTGAGCCGCATTCCCGGAAGGTCGATGTCGATCAGATAGCCTCCAAACACATCGGCACCGACCAACCCCTCTTCCTCTGTCAACGAGTTTTGATCACTTACGGCGACCACGCAGTCTTGGAACTCCAGTTCGCCGATTCGGATGTGGTCCGCTACCGCCGTGTAACCGCCTTGCAGCCCTTTGTCACCGATGCCCCCGTAGTGCAAGGCAGAGACGCGAGTCAATCCCGCCTTTTCCGCAGTCTTACGGCTTACCATGATCCCGCCTGCTCCCGTGTCCAGCAGCAGGTGGACATTCCGGTCATTGAGCTTTGCCGACAGGCCGATGCCACGCATGCGCCGTCCGTCCTCCGCATACATGGTCTCCAGCTTCGTCTCGGTTTGCTCCACCTTGCTGACCAGCCTGCACGCATGAACGGGTTTGTCGGCTGTCGCTTTCAGGAACTCCAAATATTCGGTCATCCGCCTTGTTTCTTCTTCATTATCGGGATGGGGCTCGCCGAGATAGGCCTCAAGTGCCGCTAGTCTTTCTTTTCGCGGAAGCATGCCCAACCACGCCCTTTGTACCTCGATATCATCAGGGGCGATTTGGTGCGCGATCTGCAACTCGCCATAGGCTATGCGGTACATGGAGTAGGAGCGGTACAACCGTGCCAGTCCGAGATAAGCATGCACTTCCTTTTGGTCGAGCGTCTTTGCCGCGAGGTATGACCGCTCGGCATCCGACATCTCAGCGCGACGAAACTGGACATCGCCCTTCGCCGCCAGCAACGCCGCAGAATTGGACTGCGCAGTCAATGCTGTGTTCACCGCGTCCAACGCTTCATCAATCTTCTGTTGCCGCAACATTGCCCGCACAAGTCCAACTTGGGCAGGCACTAACTTCGAGTCGGTGTTGAGTAGTGCCCGATAGCTGGCCTCGGCTTCCGCGAACTTGCCCGCTCGATAAAGCTGGTCAGCAGACGCAAGTGCTGGACTGAAAACCGGAGCCTTGGTGTCGTCGCCAAACATGAGTTGCAGAGAGATGAGCAGAAGAGCGGCGACGACGGCTGAGCGCAGGAAAGCGAGCACGAGACGAGAAACTCCGGGTAAACGCAGCAGAGTAACACGATTCCGCAATGCTGCGAAGCCGGCCAACGCGACCGTCCACAATGCCTCGCTGTGCCCCTTTCGTTCTTACGCGGATGATACAGGCCGCGATTATACGCCGTTTTTCTTAGTTCTGGCGGCGCGGATATTGGTGAACTGGGACGGGCGACCTTCCCCGCTCTCCGTTGAGGTTCTTTCTAACCTATGCCTCAGTCCGTCAGGGCTTCTACTAAGTGCGTGCAAAGGGAGGTTTCCACGTTGTAGTAATTGCAGACGGCCGGAGCGGCCAGATAGAGTTTGAGGATTCCGTCCACCTTGGGATACCCCTCGCGCTCCCAGCGGTCTGCATCCCGCTTCTCGGCCCAGAGAGTGACGGCGATCCACTTTTCCGTCTTGGTCTCCGGCACGAAGGGCAGGAACTCCATGAATCCCTGCTGCTTCTTCAGGACCGGCAGAACCTCTTTGCGGAGAACGTTCACGATTTCTTCTTTCATTTCCGGCTTCGGAGTAAATTCAACGATGCGGCCAAACATGATGAATCTCCTTTGCGTTTTTGATGGGGGGCGAACCGCAAGCTGACACGCCCGCGAGGGGAGTACTTCGGGTGCCAGTTTATGCCGTCACAGATGAAAGTCAGTGACTCAACGCACACCAAGCTGTGAGGTTCAAACACACTCTGGCTCGGCTTGGGAAAGCCGAGAGCTTGTCGAGAACATCATAGCGAACAACTTCTTTCGAGTCCGTTGGCTTCTAAGCATCCTATTTCGTCCTCGCAGCCCGTATTTTCTCCCACCTCGCCCTTTGTGCCGCCGCGATCTTCCTGCGGGCTGATGCCGACATGGTGCGCTTGGGTTTCGGCGCTCGACCTTTTGCTTTTGCCCACCGCGCTTTCTGCGCGAGGCTCATGCGCGTGCGAGCCGAGGCTGACAGCGTATGCCTTGGTTTAGTGTGATTACTCCCGCCGCCAAACTTGCCAAGAACGGAAAGAGCGGCATCAACATGACGAAGCTCATTCACAAGACTCTCTCTTGCTGCCCTCAACTCCGACACAAAGCCCGCTAGTCCCGCTAGGTTTGCCATGAATCCTCCTCGCGAATTGTAATTGATCGGCTCAGTTTCCTGCGCGGCTGGTGCCCGATTCGCAGGTGTTTAGGCGGCAAGAACTACCCGATCTCCACCGCGCTGGGTCGGGCGACGAATCGCCTCCTATCCAGATTGAGGGATTTCGTACCGACCTCGACAGGCGACCTGAAGGACGCCGCCTGAGCCCGCAGGCACTGGGTGCAGGAATACCTCAACAACAGTGACGGACACCTGAGGGGCATCGTCAGCAATGGATTTCTGCTTCGGCTGCTCCGGGACACCTCTCGCACGTCCCGGCTATCATATAAGCGAGCGCAAATCGACGGGGTCGATTTCCTGCTAGAGCTAGAGCCGTGCTCCACGCATTACGAGATGTATGACAGGTAAACGAGAGCCGATCTTGATCTAGGACGCAGCACCGTTTGCGTGAGAAGTTGAAAACTGCATGAAGTCGTTCGCACCAATGATCCCGAGGACTATACGCACGAAAAGCGGGAATCGTCGCCGAGTGGGATCATGGACGATGGTTGGTGCGGAAAGTAAGTACAGCACGTGGCGAGTCTCAAGCTTGCACCCCCCAGCGGCTACTACATTCTTGACCCACTCGCTTTCCCGTCCGTAGGTGAGCGCAATCAGGAATCCCTCCGGCGCTCGAAAAACATTCACTGGTGCCCGGTGGAGCCTGCCTGACTTTCGACCTACGTGTGTAAGGATGCCGAAGCCCGGCAATCGGGCGGCGAACCGACTCGTGATTCGGTTCGTAACGGCTAGGTTGAATGCTGCTACCCACCTTTTGCGGAACCGAATTAGAAGGACTGGAGTCAGCAGGATTGCTAGAAGCGAGATGACCCATGCGGTGATTACCACGATTGCCGTAGACCTCATTGCAACTTCGCGTACTCTGCCTTGGCTTCCTTCAGGATGGGGATGTCGGGGTCGGCGTCTTTCAGTGCGGGCTCTGGTCTCTCTGCGCCAAGAATCTGCTCTGGCACTCTTTCGCTGCCGATAGCAATTCGCTGAACTCAGGAGTTCCACGGAGCTTCGCGAGCAACGGGTCGGATTGCAGGGCTATATAGGCACAATAGTTCTGTCGAATGGCGCTTCTCAGCAAGCGAACAGCGGCATCGTTTTGACCGCAATACGACAGCAGAGCGCCAACGAAATACCGAGGCTCCGCGTCAACTCCCGCAAGCGCGGCCGCTTCGCTCTTTTTCGCGGCTCCGTCCAATTGGGATGTCTGCTGGGGGTCTTGGCAGGCTAGAAGCAGATCACGGCCCAGTAGAGGACGATCCGACGTTCTCTGAATCGTTTGGCGGGCCTCGCCCAGTTTGCCTTGCTCCAGAAGAATAAAAGCTGTTGTCCTAGCTGCCCAGTCCGAGCCTGCGTCAAGGCGGACGAACTCCATCGCCCTCTGTGGCTCACCTAATTGCATGAAGGCCCAAGAGCACGACCGGAATTGGCTGTTCCGATCCAAGGCGAGCGCTGTGTCGCACTCGCGTGCCGATTCGTCCAACAATCCCGCATAGCGCAGGATATAAGCCAAAGAGAAATGGGCCCGCGCGCTTTTCGGGAGGCGCTTAACCAAGGCTGACGCTTGCGCGTAGGCTTGTCCAATGTCGCCTCGATCCATTTGGTTAGTAATCAACTGTCCAGCGGCAGAGGTCAAGTTCGGATCAAGCGCCAGTGCTCGTTCCAGAGCCGAGTCCGAACGCTTGAGCATGGGTTCCCCGCCGTCAGCATACTCACTGCCGTAGTAGTAACGGGCTCCCAAAGCCTCCCAAGCGGGCGCGTAGCTTGGGTCAATACCCACAGCACGCTCCAGCATCGCGATGGCATCCTTATTAGGAGCAACATCATGCGGAACCGCGATGCTGCGCAAATACAGGTCGTAGGCCTCCTCGCTCTTGGGCCGAGTTCCCGCCTCCCCAGAGGCCGATAATCCTCCCAGCACGGGGACAAGGCCTTGCCGGACTCTCGACGTAATTTGTTCCCGCATCGCAATCTTGTCTGACGCTGCAACATTGATGGTGTCTCGCCAAACACTGCGGTTATTCGCGACATCCACCGCTTCCAGTGT
>JBEKFN010000286.1:0-5780 GCA_050013295.1 Terriglobales bacterium | reverse complement strand
TTGGGAATCGCCGCACGATGGCTGCGCCGAGTTCCGCCAAGCACAAGGCGGGACTCCTCAAGGAGTTCCTGCCGGATCCTTCTTCCACAAACTCTCCGTTCTTCGAACTGTTAGAGCACGACATGCGCACCTTAAATCGCGGCAGCTCGTCCACCAGCGCGGCGATACCGTCGGGCCTTACCTGCGCTCGCTCTCCGATCACGAGTGCAGCATGGAGTCCGAAGGATGCAACGAAATCACTGGGCTGAAACTGCCATCCCGGAAAGGGACAATCGATGATTTCGAATCCCATCGCCAGCCAATCCGTGGAGGCGAGCGCAGCGGCGGCATCGGGGGCTGCAGCGCCTTCAGTGACGATCGGTTGTTTCAAACCGAAAACGATCTCGGGCTCGATCTTCAGCGAACGGGGATGTGCGATTGTCAGCGTGGCGGAGTTGCGGTCACTGTAATGCACCGTGTCGTCGTACATGTGGGCCCAAACCAGAGTTTCAAGTTTGAGCACACGCCACATGGCTTTATTGGCATAACCGACCTTGCGGCCGACGGCTCTGTGTCCACCAGCTTCGCGGAACTGCTTGAGGGCTGCTTCAACCTCATAAGCCGTGTTGAGGTCAAAACCGGGGCGCCCCGAGGGTGGGATGGCGACCATCTCGCCCGTCTCATATGCGGACAGCAGTTCACGCGCTAAAGATTCAACCTCATTATTGTGCGACATAATTGTGCGACGTAAGTCGGTTCGGCTTTCGCGGTACTATCCGGCGATCCCTTGGGTGCGACTGCATAACGCGATTCGCGGCTCGACGGGAGTCCGGACGTTCAGCATCTTAACACCAGCCGTTGGTCAGCACCTCACCCTAGCTCGCACTCGCGGTAGAAACTCAATGCCCCGTGCATGCTCGCTTGCGGGGGTTGGAATGGAGCGATGGCCGTTCCTAGTCTGACAACACAGCTACTCGTCTTGCGACAGTTGAGTTTACTCAAAGCGGTGGTAACTTACAGTCATCAACCAGTTTCAGGAGTGCGGTGGTCGGGAGGATCAGTACGTTTGACAGTCCGGCCACCAATTCAGGAGGGACCCGATGAAGGTACCCGCAAGATTTTCGGCGTCGAGCATTGCGCAGCGAGGTTCTAACCGCGGTTGGCTCTCGCTTATCTGGGTGTTGTCCCTTCTTGTTGTCGGGCTGTGCAGTGCTCCTGCTCCTGCCCATGCCCAAAACGCGGTTGTCCTGGTGGGGTCGGGATCGACTGTCCCGGCACCTCTTTACAACCGGTGGACACAGGAGTACAAGCGCAACCCCAACCTTCAGATGCGCTACCTCCCGGTCGGCACCAGCGAAGGGATCAAGCAGATCTCGCATGGTGCGGGCGACTTTGCCGCCGGGGAAGCTCAGCTTACAGATAAGGAGCGAAAAGAGGGCAGTTTGATCGAACTGCCGGTGGTGATCATCGGGATCGTTCCCATCTACAATCTTCCCGATATCCGGCAGGAGCTTCGGCTTTCGGGGGAAGTGCTGGCCGGGATCTACCTCGGCGATGTGAAGACGTGGAATGCGCCACAAATCGTGAAGCTCAATCCCGGGATCACTTTGCCGGATCTTCCGATCCAAGTGGTCAACCGCCCCGCAGGAAAGGGATCCAACTACGTTTTCACCGACTTTCTCTCCAAGGCGAGTGCCAAGTTTCGGGCCCAAATTGGAGTCACTCCTTCACCCAAGTGGCCGGTTGGGGCGTGGGCGGAACGCAGTTCCGATATGGCAGACAAGGTGAAGAACAGCCCCGGCTCCATTGGCTACGTGGAGTATCAATATGCGGTGAAGGGCAATATTCCCCAAGCTGCGGTGCAGAATCGCGCCGGTAAGTTTGTTAAAGCTTCCACGGAGAGCATGATCGCGGCATGCCAGGCGGCCGAGGCGCCAGGCTGGAAGGGCTTCTCCGCCTCGTTGATCAACACACCCGGAGCGGATGCTTTTCCCATTACCAGTTTCTCCTGGGCTTACCTGCGACCCCTGTCTGAACCCGCTCGTGCCGCCGCATTAAGCGATTTCTTGGATTGGATGTACACGGATGGCCAGCAATACGCGGCTCAGGAAGGCTATGCCGCACTGCCTCCGCCACTGCTCGCAGCCTTGAGAAAGAAAGTCAAAGAATTGTATTAGGGTTCAGATGCGCCGGACCTGGCGCGCACCTGATAAATCAATTCTATTGACCAGTTCGATCGGTTTTTCTGGTTACAAGTTTCTTGTGCAACTTGAATTCTTCCGCCCAAAGTCCGGTCTGCCTAAACCGGCACGCTTGCGTCATCGGTGCTTCCTTGCCAAACTGCATCATCTTGAACGTCATATTTCGGGGTGGGGTTCTGGAGATTGTCCGCTCCGTGCCGTAAAATCTAACTATCTCTGAAGAGAAACGAGGACTATGAGCGTCATAGAACAGGAAAATACTGCACATCATTTCCCCGCCCTGCAACCGCCTCGCCGCTATTTGTTCGGGCCTGGCCCCAGCATGGTTCACCCGCGGGTCTACGAGGCGCTGTCGAAGCCGATTGTCGGACACCTCGACCCCTACTTCATCCAGGTGATGGGAGACGTCCAGCAATTGCTCAAAACGCCCTTCGGAACCAAAGACGGCGCCACACTAGTGATTTCTGGCACCGGCAGCGCGGGCATGGAAGCTGCCGTTGCGAACTTCGTGGAGCCGGGAGCCAAGTTCGCGGTGTTCGCCAATGGGTTTTTCTCCGATCGGCTCGCGGAGATGGCGAAGCGCCACGGCGCCAACGTCGTACGCTTCGAGAAGCTTTGGGGTGAGACCTACACGCCGGATGAAGCGAGAGAGTTCATCCGTCGCGAAAAGCCCAAAGTTGTGGCTTATGTTCAGGCCGAGACGTCGAGCGGAGCCTTGCAATCGGGCCAGGCCATCTGTGCCGCCGCTCACGATGCTGGCGCTCTGGTAATCGCGGATTGCGTTACCTCGCTCGGCGGAGTTCCGGTGGAGTTCGACAAAACCGGTATCGATGTCGCTTACAGTTGCACGCAAAAAGGGCTAAGCTGTCCACCGGGTTTGTCTCCAATGGCGATTTCACCGCGGGCCATGGACTGGCTGCGCGCTCGGACTTCTCCGGTGCGCAGTTGGTATTTTGACCTCAAGCTGATTTACGACTACTCCACGGTATCGCACCGCTATCATCACACGGCGCCGATTTCCATGTTCTACGCGCTACGCGAGGCGCTCATGGTCATCGCCGAGGAAGGAATCGAGAACCGCTGGGAGCGGCATCGCGCTTGCCATAGGTCCTTTGTCAAGGGCATAGAAGCGATGGGTCTACGCATGCACGTTCCCGAAGCGCATCGAATTGCGACCCTGAACACGGTGGGTGTCCCAAAAGGCGTTGACGAGGCGAAAGTGCGAAAACGCCTGTTGGACGAACCGGGCATTGAAATCGCCGGCGGTTTTGGGCCGCTCGCCGGCAAAATCTTCCGCATTGGCGTGATGGGCCCGTTGGCCACCGAAGACAACGTGCAGTTCTTCCTGAAAGAGTTCAAAAAGATCCTGAGCGCAGAGGGCTACTCGATCTAGGGAAACTTTGATTAAGTATCGGCAAAAGGCATTCACCACAGGGTACACAGGGGTGCACGGAGGACCCCCGGGGGCAGAGGAAATAACGAATGACACTGAAGTCCGTACACACTCTTCTTGACGTTTTGCATTTCGCTGACAGTCACACGGCAATTATCGTTCCCGAGCTTGGAATCCGTGTCACCTACGATTCGCTCCGGCAGCAGGTGCTGGCCATGGCGAACGCTTTGGCTTCCGCGGGCATCCGCCGTGGCGATGCTGTAGCGATTGCATTGCCCAACGGATTGCCTGCGATTGTGAGCTTTCTCGCTGCCTCCATCGCCGGAACCGCAGCCCCTTTGAACCCGGCGTATCCCTATGAGGAGTTTCATTTTTTCCTCGGTGACACCAATGCCCGCATTTTACTTTGCCCCGCGGTAGGCGCGGAATTCGTGCGCACCGCAGCCGCGGACCGCAAGATCCCAGTGCTCTCGGTGGAGATGAGCGACCAGGGCAACGTTCACTTGTTGGATGCCGCCACCGGTGTTTCCGCAACCGAGCCCACGGCTGACGACATTGCCCTGATCCTGCACACCAGCGGCAGCACGGGGCGGCCGAAGCGTGTTCCCCTGCGGCATTACAACCTGGCCGTATCCTCGGCTAATATCGCGAACACATACGCGCTTTCCGAGGAAGATGTTTCGCTGTGTATCATGCCGCTGTTCCACATTCATGGTTTGATTGGTTCAACCATGGCCACTTTGCTTTCCGGGGGTGTCGTGGTCGTTCCCCTAAAGTTCAACGCGCTTTCTTTCTGGCGGACGGTTCGAGAACATCGCGTGACCTGGTATTCGGGAGTGCCCACGATGCATCAGCTTGTGCTCGCCCGTACCCGCCACAAGGCCGAAGAAGCTGCCTCTCTGCGCTTCATACGGTCCTGCAGCGCGCCCTTGTCGCCAGAACTCATTCACAAGATGGAGGACGTCTTTGGCGTGCCTTTCGTCGAAGCCTACGGAATGACGGAAGCTGCCCACCAGATGACCTCGAATCCTTTACCCCCGCGCCATCGGAAGCCAGGTTCTGTGGGCGTGGGTGCAGGGCTTCGCATCGCCATCATGGACAAGGCGGGCAATCACCTGGGAACAAACCAGCGCGGCGAAGTCGCCATTCAGGGAGCCAACGTGTTTCGTGGATATGCAAACAATCCCGAGGCCAACGCTCATGCTTTTGTGAATGGATGGTTTCGCACCGGCGATGAAGGATTGCTTGACGAAGACTGCTATTTGCATTTGACGGGCAGGATCAAAGACATCATCATCCGCGGAGGCGAGAACATCGCGCCTCACGAAGTCGATGAGATTCTGCTGCGGCATCCCGCGGTCGCGGCGGCGGTCACGTTTGGCTGCGTGCATCCCACGCTGGGCGAAGAAGTGGCGGCAGCCGTGGTCTTGCACGAACGCCATGGCGCCACCGAAGCGGCACTCATCAAGCACTGCCGCGAGTTTCTGGCAGAATACAAATGTCCAAAGAAGATCTACCTGGTGGACAGTATCCCCACCACCGCGACCGGAAAAATTCGCCGTCGCGCCGTCGCCGCCGTGCTCACGGATGAGCAAGCATGAGATTCCTGATCGCGGGGGCGGGCGCAATTGGAGCCTACATCGGTGCGCGCATGGCGCAGGCCGGGTTCGAGGTCACGCTCTTCGCGCGCGGGCCGCATCTTCGCGCCATGCAGGAGCACGGCGTGCAGGTCAGAAGCAGCGAGGGAGATTCTGTGGCGCGGCCCACCATCGCCAGTTCCCTCGAAGAAGTGGGACCGGTGGACGTTGTCTTTCTTGGAGTGAAAGCGCACGGCCTGACGCAACTTGCGCCCCAGTTGAGGCCGGTGCTGGGGCCAGAGACCACCGTCGTCAGCACCCAGAATGGAATTCCGTGGTGGTACTTCCAGGGTTACGGCGGCGATTGGGAAGGATTGTGTCTCGATCGGGTCGATCCCGGCGGCGTGATTTCCTCGGCCATCGAAGCGCATCGGGTGGTCGGGTCCATCGTTTACTTTTCGACCGAGATTCCAGCTCCGGGGGTGATTCAACACCTCGAGGGCAACCGCATTTCTCTCGGCGAGCCGGACGGCACGCGCTCCGATCGCTGCCGCCGAATTGCGGAGGCGCTGATCGCCTCCGGCTTGCGCTGCCCCATCACCACCCGCATCCGGCACGAGATTTGGGTGA
>JBEKFN010000285.1:0-5784 GCA_050013295.1 Terriglobales bacterium | reverse complement strand
CAGAGAACTTCGCCGGGATGAAACGGGTCCGTGATCACCGTCGATCCGCAATTCTTACAAGTCGTGCGCAAGTGATGGAGCCCCTTCAGGTGGCCGCACTTGCACTCCCAGTTGCCAATCGCAAAGTCGACAAACTCAAGCTGGGAAACGTTGCGGAAATCGGTGATTGGAAACACCGACTGAAACACTGCCTGCAGCCCGCCATCTTCGCGCTCGCTGGGCAGTTTGTCCATCTGCAGGAAGCGGTCATAGGAGCGCTTCTGAACCTCGATCAGGTTCGGGATCTGGATGGTTGCTGGAATCTTGGAAAAGTCGAAACGCTTGCGGTGAATATTGTGCTTTGTCATGCTCAGGAACTCCTGCTTTCAGGCAGCCTGGGGCTGCGGTACAAGCGGAATGAGGGCGCAAAAAGCGGCGCCACAAAAATTGCTACGGTTGACGAAAACGAGCGGTGTACGCGGAGAAAAGACAGAAGCACCCGCAAGGACAATGACAAGCTTGTCCGCGGGCGCCGTGTGCGACGCTTACTCTTAAATAACTTGTAAAATTCCGCGCCAGTTCAAAGGCCTGTTCCGTCCCGCCGCCCGCGGGACCGGCTGCCAAACTTCAATTCCAGCGACCCTTTTCCGTTCCGCTTCCTGGGTCTATTTGGAGGATGCGGGTCGCCGTCGCCTCGCAGTGAAGCCAGGGTAAGCGGGTTATTTATTAGATATTAACACCACTCCCGAGGATTCAGCTACTGTTCGGTCAAATAATTGCAAGGCGGAGCCGCCAGACGAGATCCTTCGCCTCGCTCAGGATGACGCCAGCGGGCTCCCGCTTCGCTCACGCCCGCTAGACGGCGTCTACTTGACTTCGACAGTTGCGCCCGCCTCAGTGAACTTCTTCCTGATGGTCTCGGCTTCGTCCTTCGAAACACCTTCTTTGATGCTCTTGGGCGCGCCATCGACCAGGTCCTTCGCCTCTTTCAGGCCGAGGCTGGTGACCTCCCGTACCGCCTTGATTACGTTGATCTTATTGGCTCCGATTTCTTTCAGGACGACGGTGAATTCGGTCTTCTCTTCCACCGGGGCTGCCGCGCCCGCCGCCGCGCCGCCAGCAGCCATTACAGGGGCCGCTGCCGCCGCGGAAACGCCCAGACGCGATTCCAGTTTCTTGACCAGCTCTGCCGCTTCCAGCAACGACAGGCCAACTATCGACTCTTCCAACTGCTGTAGATCCGCCATGTGAATCTCTCCGCCTTATGTAAAATTTACGATTTTGCTATCGCTTGGCCAGGTTTCCAGTGCGACCAGATCTTCAACTCCGGCGCCAGACAACACCAAAGTTTCAGACCGCGCCACCCCTCGCTTCACGATAGCTAAATCTTTTTTTCGAGCAGCGTTGCTGCCCAGAAAACTTGTGTTGGCTGCTAGCTTCTGGCCACTAGCTTCTAGCAAGCAAAAACAGGATCGCTAGAAGCCAGCAGCTAGTAGCTGACCTATGCCTCATTAAATTTCTTCTGTTCCACGCCCTGGCTGACGACCACCGCCAGGTTCCGTCCGACCGCATTCATCGCCGTGACCAGACGCTGCGCCGGAGCGTGCAACAGGAACAGCAGCTTCGAGTAAAGCTCGTCCTTCGAAGGCATGGTCGCCAGCGACTCGATCTCCTTGACCGTAATCACGCGGCCTTCGACCACACCGGCCTTGAAGCTGAATTCCGGATTGTCCTTGGCGTACTTTGCCAACGCCTTCGCCAGCGCCACCGGATCGCCGTGGGTGTACGCGATCGAGGTCACACCCTGAAGGTTCTTCAGCGCTTCCTCGACCTTGGTGCCCTTGCCGGCGCGCTCGGCCAAAGTGTTCTTCACCACGCGATACTTCGCCCCAGTCGGACGCAACGCCTTGCGCAATTCGAAGTCCTGCGTCACCGTCAGCTTGGAGTAGGTGGCCACGATCATGCTCGAAGCGTTCTTCAGCTCGCCACCAAGCTTTTCAACCTGCTCAATTTTCTTAGCTCTGGTAACCGCCATGTCAAAACCCTTTCAAAACTCGTGTGGTGACGGGGCTCTGCCCCGTCCAGCCGGGCAAAGCCCGGAGCATTGTCGAAACCTATGCCTTGGCCGCAACCTCGATCGGAGTCGTGTCCAGCGAGATTCCCGGCCCCATGCTCGAACTCAGGTAGCAGGCCTTAATATACTTGCCCTTGGCGACCGAAGGCTTCGCCTTTATCACACTCGAGATCAGCGTGGTGGCGTTCTCGACCAACTTCTCGGGCGAGAATGAAATCTTCCCCACCGGCACGTGCACGAGCGCGGTTTTGTCGGTGCGGAACTCAACCTTGCCGGCCTTGACTTCCTGCACGGCGCGCGCCACATCCATGGTGACCGTACCCGTTTTCGGATTTGGCATCAGACCCTTCGGTCCGAGGATTTTACCCAGACGGCCCACCGATTTCATCATGTCGGGCGTGGCGATCAGCGCATCGAAGTCGGTCCAGTTCTCTTTCGTGATCTTCTCGACCATGTCCTCGCCGCCGACAAAATCCGCGCCCGCCGCCTCTGCCTCGCGAACCTTTTCGCCGCTCGCGATCACCAGAACTTTTTTCGACTTGCCCAGTCCGTGAGGAAGCACGACCGTCCCGCGCACCATCTGGTCGGCATGCTTCGGATCGACGCCCAGCCGCAACGTCACTTCAACCGTCTCGTCGAATTTTGCGTATTTCACTTTCTGCAGAAGTGGAACCGCTTCCTGCAACGTATAGGGCCGCGCTTCGACTGCCTTCCGCGACTTCTCGATATTCTTTCCCGACTTCTTCATTTTCCCCTCAGTCTCCCACCGCCGCTTCGCCGCTCTCGCTTCCTTATTGAAGAGCCGTGGTATTTGTGACTACAACGTGCTCGCGTGGTGACGGGGCTGTGCTCCGTCCAAGCGGGGCAAAGCCCCGCTACCACACAATCAAAATCTATCCAACCACATCAATCCCCATCGACCGCGCTGTGCCGCGCACGCTCTTGATGGCGGCATCGACCGACGCAGCATTCAGATCCGGCATTTTCTGCTTCGCGATGTCCTCGACCTGCTTCAGCGTCACCTTGCCAACCTTATCTTTGTTGGGAGCGCCCGATCCCTTGGCGATGCCGGCCGCGCGCTTCAGCAATACCGAAGCCGGCGGCGTCTTGGTAATGAACGTGAACGAGCGGTCGCTGTAGACCGTGATCACGACGGGAACAATCAACCCTTCGAGTTCTTTCTGCCCGGTGCGGGCATTGAACTGCTTGCAGAACTCCATGATGTTGACTTGCGCCTGCCCCAGCGCCGGTCCCACCGGAGGCGCCGGCGTGGCCTTGCCCGCCGCAATCTGCAACTTTACCGAACCTGTAACTTTCTTTGCCATGACGCCTTTCCCGTACCTGTGAACTCCAGCCCGAGTCTAGGATTTTCGGCCCGGTGCTTCGAACCACTTAATCTCGTCTTCGGACGCTCCCAGCGCCAACATTACGGTTGGCACCAGCTTCTTCTGAACCGGATCTGCGGCCATGCCGAGCCCCTCGATCGTATGTGCGCCCATTACCTCCATCTCGCCTTCTTCGGTCATGACTACGATGTCGGGAACAGAATACTTATCGGTCGAAACGTAGACAGTCGCCATGTCCCTTTCCAGCAGCCGCCCCTCGATCGTGCGAAAGCTCATCTTTCGAGATGGTGCAACACCAATCCGCCCAAGTCTCGCCCGCGAAATCCAACTGAACGCTGCGCCTGTATCGACGAATGCGTCCAACTCTTCCACGCCGCCAGGCTGCGCTGGATTCCACACTCGCAGCTTTACACTGAACGTACCCACGCTTCACCTTGTTGACTACTATGCGACTTTTTCCACCTGCCCAAATTCCAATTCCACCGGAGTCGAACGCCCGAAAATCGTGACCATCACTTTCAATGTCTCGCGATCCTCGTTGACGTCGTCGACCACGCCGGTAAAGGTTGCGAACGGACCCTCGCCGATGCGCACCGTCTCGCCCTTTTCGAATTTGACCTTGAGCTTCGGCTTTTCCCGGCTGTCGGCCACTTTGTAAACGATGTGATTGACCTCTTCGTCCGACAGCGGAGTCGGCTGCTGTCCCGTGCCCACAAATCCGGTAACCCGCGGCGTCGACTTCACCACGTGCCAGACGTGATCGTCCATGTCCATTTCAACCAGCACGTAGCCGGGATAGAACATACGCTCCGAGGTGTACTTCTTGCCGCCGCGGACTTCGGTGACCGACTCGGTCGGAATCAGCACCCTGCCAATCTTGCCCTGCAACCCGAAAGCCTGCACCCGCGACTCGAGGGACTCCCTCACCTTGCGCTCAAATCCCGAATAGGCGTGGATGATGTACCACTTCATATTCGGATTCCGCGCGGGTTCGCCGCCCGGAACGGCTTCCGCAGGCGCTGGAAGCGGCGACTGCTGGCCGCCATCTTCTGAGCCAGTACCAACCGCAGCGCTTTCGTTCTTTTCCTTATTCGTATTCGAATCCGTATCCGGCATTCAATCGCTTCCTTCACTCGCTGCTTAACGGCGCGAGAGATAATGCAGCATCCGCTCCAGGCTGTTGCTGATCGCCAGATCCACCACCCAGAAAAAAAACGCGAACAGGAACACGGTGATAATCACCACCGTCGTCGTTGCCTGAACTTCCTTGCGCGTGGGAGACGTGACTTTCTTCATCTCCGTGCGCACGTCGTTATAAAAGGTCTTAATCCGCTCGGGCCAGGACCTCAGCGTCGTTGCAATCGCGTTCTGTTCTACTGCTGTCGCCATAACCTTCCCGCTTTCCTCGACTGCTCCCTCTCGGGTCAACTCTGGCAGGGGCGGAGGGATTCGAACCCCCAAGTTCGGTTTTGGAGACCGACAGTTTAACCGTTGAGCTTACGCCCCTAGAAACAATTGGCAATTGGGTAATTTGTAATTTGGTAATTTGAAAACCAGCTAGGCTCTTCAGCTTAAGATTTTCAATTACCAAATTACCCGATTACAAAATTACAAATTTACTTAACCTCTTTGTGCAGCGTGTGTTTGCGGCACCGGCTGCAGAACTTCTTCAGTTCCAGACGGTCCGGCGTCGTTTTGCGGTTCTTAGTTTTCGAATAGTTCCGCTCTTTGCAATCACCACACTGCAACGTAATAATCTCTCGGGGCATAAAAGCTCCTAACTTTAGTGTGTAGCGGCGGCCTCTGGCCGGCTGTCTCGCCCGCGCCACTCGGGCCGCCGAGACGGCGGCGCTACACCTACGTAATAATCTCCGCGATCGTGCCCGCGCCCACCGTATGCCCACCTTCGCGGATCGCGAACCGCAATCCCTTTTCCATCGCCACCGGCGTGATCAGCTCGATTACCAGGCTCACGTTGTCTCCCGGCATTACCATCTCCGTCCCCGCCGGCAGTTCCGCCACTCCGGTCACATCCGTCGTGCGCAAATAAAACTGCGGACGGTATCCCTTGAAGAACGGCGTATGCCCGCCGCCTTCTTCTTTCGTCAGGATGTACACCTCCGCCTTGAACTTCGTGTGCGGCGTGATCGATCCCGGCTTCGCCAGCACCATCCCGCGCTCCACGTCGTCTTTCCCGATGCCGCGCAGCAACAGGCCGGCATTGTCCCCCGCCATGCCTTCGTCCAACTGCTTCTTGAACATTTCCACGCCCGTCACCACCGTCTTGCGCGTCTCCCGGAAGCCGACGATTTCCACTTCCTCGCCCACCTTGACCTTGCCGCGCTCGATCCGTCCCGTCACCACCGTGCCCCGCCCTTGAATCGA
>JBEKFN010000284.1:0-5858 GCA_050013295.1 Terriglobales bacterium | reverse complement strand
GGTCAGCACCCCCGCAAGTGCACGCCAAACAGAAAAATCAAGCGCTAAGTCCCATCTTTGTAACACGTTACATGTAACTACCTTACTATCATCGACTTAACTCATTTTAGGGGGGAGGGGGGTACCCCCCACAAATTTCTGAATTCTTACCCCGCCGGTTGGCCCACATCCCGGTTGGCCCGCATCGTTCGTGGAGACGAAATCACCGGAGGCGCGCCACTTCTAGCGTCTATATATGTGGGGCAAATCCCAACCGTCGAAGCTTAACCGCGCCTCAGCAGCAGATCTCCAGCGACAAAGAAAAAGAACACCACCGAAATCACCCCGTTCATGGTGAAGAACGCAGCGTTCAGTTTGCTCAGGTCGTCGTGCCGCACCAGCGTGTGTTCGTAGAGCAAAAGCGCAGCCACAGCGATCACTCCCGCGACCGCCAGCTTGCCTAAGCCAAAGGTAACGATCAGCGCGATCAGCAGCCCAAGCATCACAATGTGAAACAAGCGGGCGACGACGAGCGCATTCCTGATTCCGAAATAACGGGGTAGCGAGTGCAAACCATGGCTACTGTCGTAGGCATGATCCTGGCAAGCGTAGATCACGTCGAATCCGCCGACCCAGAACGTCACCGCAGCCGTGAGCAGCAAAATCCGCGGATCGAGCGAGCCACGAACCGCAATCCACGCGGCGGCCGGGGCAATCCCGAGGGCAAATCCGAGAAACAGATGCGACCAGCGCGTGAATCGTTTCGTGTACGAATAAAGAAGTATCACCGCCAGCGCCACCGGCGAAAGCATCAGCGTCAAGCGGTTCAACTGCGAAGCGGCGAGAACAAAAATTCCGCAAGCTACCAGAACGAACGTGCTCACGAACGCTGGCGTCAACTGTCCGACCGGCAGAGCGCGAGTAGCAGTGCGGGGATTGGCGGCGTCAATCGAGGTGTCGGCCAGGCGATTGAAGGCCATCGCGGCGGACCGCGCCGAGACCATGGCGACGACGATCCACCCCAGTTGCCGCCACGCCGGCAAACCTCCAGCCGCCAGCATCGCTCCGCAGAGCGCAAACGGGAGCGCGAAGATGGAGTGCTCCCACTTGATCATTTCCAACGTGATCTTAAGATTTCGGAGCAAGCCCACGGCACAATTGTAAAGCAGTCGTGTAGCGCCGGCGTCCCCGCCGGCCCACTCACAGATCATCCCTTTAGCCCGGACGGAGAGGCCCGATGCTCCATCGCACGCCTTATCACGCTGCGCCATTACTATCCACCATCCGCTGTTCCTTCCACCAACGGCACGAACCGGCAACCTTCGAGAATCTTCACCTCGGGCTCTCCCCTGACTTTCGAGATCAATTGCAATTCCTGGCTGGAGGGCGGGCCGACCGGCACCATCATGCGTCCGCCTTCGCGCAACTGAGCGAACAGCATTGGCGGCATCTCGGCGGTTGCGGCAGAAACAAGGATAGCGTCGAACGGTGCGTACTCTATCCAACCTTGGCTGCCATCGCCAACTCTGATCGTTACGTTGCGATATTCCAACCGACGCAGCGTACTTTCCGCCGTAGCCGCCAGTGGCGCGTGGCGCTCCACCGAATACACCTCGGCCGAGAGCAGCGAAAGCAGTGCCGTCACGTAGCCGGAACCGGTGCCGACTTCGAGGACGCGATCGGTGGCTTCAAGAGCGAGATGCTCGAGCATCGCGGCCACGATATAGGGCTGCGAAATGGTTTGTCCTTCGCCGATGGGCAGCGGATGGTCCCCATAGGTGTCTGGCCGGAAAGCCTCCGGGACAAACTCGTGCCGCGGCACTTTGCGCATAGCGTCGAGCACGCGAGGGTCTTGGATTCCACGCTCTGCGAGTTGTTTGCGCACCATTTCTTCGCGCTGTCGCTGAAACGAATCGCGTTGGAAAGGAAAGCCCATGGCTCCTGTATTGCGAACGTTATGTTGCGGACAACCTGCCCGGCTTTCACGAGGCTGGACGGCCGACTATCCAGCCCGCGAAAAGTGCGCGGTCTGGGGACCCCGGCGAAGGCGCCCGTCTCTACGTTGATTTCAGTATGGCCCGATGATGCCGCCAATGTTGCCTGCAGTGGGCGGCTCAAGCCGCACCGTCCTTTCTTGCGCTTCGATCATGTCGAGATACTTGTAGGCTGAGCCGGTATTGAAGAGCACCACCTTGTCTTCCTTGCGGAAGAAGCTGCTGGCGCGCAGCTTCTGATAGGCAACGAGTGATGCGGCCCCTTCGGGTGCGGCGAATACGCCCTCCACGCTGGCCCAGTGTCGCGTGGCCGCGAGAATTTCCTCGTCGGTCGCAGCGACCGCGGCGCCCTGACTTTTCTTGAGTATCTCGAGAATCAGGTAATCGCCATAAGCTTTGGGCACGCGCAGGCCGGCGGCAAAGGTAGCGGCGCCAGCCCACATTTCGGAAGAGCTCTTTCCCCCCTCCCACGCTTTCACGATCGGCGCGCAGCCTGCAGCCTGCACCGTGATCATTCTCGGGCGCTCAGAACCGATCCAGCCCAACTCCTCCATCTCATCGAAGGCCTTCCACATGCCGATCATGCCCACGCCGCCGCCGGTCGGATAGATGATGCCTTGCGGCAGTTTCCAGTCCAGTTGTTCGGCAACCTCGTAGCCCATCGTCTTCTTGCCTTCGACGCGGAACGGCTCTTTGAGGGTCGAGACATCGAACCAGCCTTCTTTCTCCTTGCGTTCGGCAAGCATGCGGCCACAGTCGCTGATCAAGCCGTCGACCAGAGTGACGTGCGCGCCGTAGTAATCGCATTCCATGCGATTCGCCAAGGGCACATCTTTCGGCATAAAAATATAGGCTTCGATGCCCGCCGCCGCCGCGTAGGCCGCCAGCGCGCCCCCAGCGTTTCCAGCGGAAGGCGCGGCCAGCTTTTTCAGTCCATAGTGTCGCGCCATGGTCACCGCGACCGACATGCCGCGCGCTTTGAACGATCCGGTTGGATTCAGGCCTTCGTCTTTGATAAAGACATTGGCAAGCTCGCGGATCGTGTGGTGACGGGGCTCCGCCCCGTCCCGGCGGGGCAGAGCCCCGCCACCACACAGGCTGGGAAGCATGGGCGTGAATCCTTCGCCCAGCGTGACGGGCTTAGCGTTAGGGAGAAGTTCGGGGAGAACCTCGGCGTAGCGCCACATGCTGGCCACGCGTCCTGACAAATCTTCGGGGCGCAACTTCCCTTTCAGGCCGGCGAGATCGTAGCGAACGTAAAGGACTCCGCCGTCTTTAGGGCAGACATTCTGCAGGCGATCGGCGCAGAGATGCTCTCCGCAGCGGGTACATTCGAGGTAGGAAATTCGCATCGAGGGAAGGATAGCACTTTGGCTCTTAGTTCTAGCTGTGAGGGTCGCGCTGGGCCGGCGCAAAGAAGCTTGTCGCGTGCGTCGGAACAAGTTGCCTGTGACGACGCGATTGTTCAATGGGCACGAGGTCAAAACCAGTCTACGGAATTCACCGAAAATTCAAACCCGTCGCTCCCATCGCCGTGGATCGCGACTTCCATGGAAACACGCGATCACTACGAGCGCGCTGATTTCGACGCGGAAGAAGAGGCCGTAAGGAAATTTACGCAGACGCGCACGATGCACATCCCGAAACATGATAGGAAACTGGTGAGGACCCTCCTGCAAACGGAGGACGGCAGCTTCAACTTCTTCGCGAAAGCGCGTCCCGAGGCCGGGATGCTTGGCCTCGTACCAATCTTGGTGTCCACGAGTTCGGCTCGCGCAGGCGGCGTAAAGACTACTTGCATTGCTACGGGCGTCGGGCCAACTCAGCGCGCAACTGTTCCCACGTGACGGCTTGGGTTCGATCTTGATCGAGACTGGACAGCCGCCGGGCCAATTCGGCTTGTTGTGCTTCCGGCAGAGGAACGTCGGTATCGCGCAGACTGTCCCAAAGCTGGCCAATCAAGGCAAGGCGTTCTTCGGGGCTCAGCCGCGCGAGTTCGTCCGAATTAAGACTTCCCATGCCCTTAAAGTACCTCCTTCCGATGCGCTAAACAACCACTAAGCAGACACCCGTTTCAGCATCTCCTTTGCCCGCCGAAACCAAGGCCGCTCACGCCGCCGCAGGTAACCGGGCATAGTCGGCTTCTTATCGAGCACCTTCTGGGCCCATTCGCGGGCTTCGGCGTTGCGGCCTTCGGAGGCCAGAAGCTCCGCGAAATTCAAGTAAGTCTCCGACAATGTCGACGTGATCGTTACCTGCCGGAAGAGCGCCTCTGCCTTTTCTTTTTGTCCGGTCAGCGCGTAGGCGTGGGCGAGCAATCCAGCCGCGCGCTGGAAATCGTAGTCAGGCTCTTTGCCGACGACGCGCTCAAGGTCGGGTAACGCGGCTGCGGCGTCGCCTAACTGGATAGCACAAACTCCGCGCCGGTAGAAAGGGTCGGGCGTATCGGCGCGGGCAGCGATGGCTTTGTCGAACGCTCCTCGCGCCAACTGGAGCTGGCCGTCATCCATGTAAAGGTCGCCGAGTTCTTCGTAGTTTCCCGCCGACGGATTGTCGCGGATCGCAACTTCCAGTTCGCCAATGCGTCTGCGGCGCGGAAAGACCTTGAAGGACTGGCCGACCAGTCCAATGTCGGGCAGCGCCTCGACGCAAAGATAGATAATCGCGCCCAGCGGACCGAGAAACAGGATGATGAAAATCCAGTAGGTATCGGGCCGCCGCCGGATAAAGTGGACAATCGCCAGTCCCTGAAGAATGATGCCCCACGGATATAGAAGGTGGCTCAGAAGTCCCATGCTACTCCGCGGCGCGCAGGCGATTCTGCCAGTGCGACCAGAGGAACCAGACGATCCCACCCAACAGCACGACTCCTATGATCGCGTCGAATTTATGGAAGTACTTGCCGAGCGAGCGCCAGTTCTCGCCGAGTTTCATGCCGAAGTAAGCCAGCACGAAACACCAGGGCCACGATCCAAGGAAGGTATAGATGTGGAACTTGGCGCGCGGCATGCGGGCGATTCCGGCGGGCAGCGCGATAAAGGTGCGGATCACGGGCAGCAGGCGCGCAATGAATACGGCCATGTCTCCCCAGCGCACAAAGAAGCGGTCGGCCCAGTCGAGCTCACGATGGCCCATCAGGATCCAGCGGCCGTAACGTACGACCAGCGGGCGCCCGCCGTAGCATCCGATTTCGTAGGCGACCAGCGAGCCTAGATTGCAGCCGATCGCGCCGGCCGTTGCCGCCCAAACCAGTTTCATCGTGCCCGTATAAACAAGGTAGCCGGCGAAAGGCATGATCAGTTCGGAAGGCAGCGGAATGCACGCGGACTCAATCGCCATGAGCAGCGCAATGCCGGCATAGCCGGTCGCGACGACGATAGAATTAATGAAGACGAAAAGTATGGTAAGGATTTTTTCGGTCATGAAATCGGAAAATCGGGAGATCGGGTCATCGGATGATCGGGAAATTGGTTTTCAATCACCCGATGACCCGATGGTCAGATCACCCGATGCCGTTTAGAACGCCCCTTCCTGCGTGAAGCTGAAGCCGGGCAAGGTTACGCCCTCCGCCGATTTGGCGACCTTCACCTTCACGACGGGCGCATTGGGCGCGGTGACCTCGGCGGGCCGCAGCACCGCGTATTGGGTGAAAACTTCGCTGTACACCTTGGTGACGAGGTGATCCTGGCCGGTTGCATCCTGGCGCCAGACTTGTCCGAGTTTGATGCTTTTCACTGCCACAAGTTTTTCCTTTGATTCTCAGAGTACTCACCCGGCCGCCAAGCCGTCAATTGCAGCGCAGTTACCTTTGTGGGATGGGCCTGTGGTTTGCGGGCGGGGGTTCTGAGCGCTAACGCCTGTGGCTGTTGAAAAACTCGCTTTTCG
>JBEKFN010000283.1:0-5890 GCA_050013295.1 Terriglobales bacterium | reverse complement strand
CGCACAGCGACGTGCAGGCGGCTTCGGTGGCCGTGCCTACGGTTCTGCATCTGGAGGTGGCGCGCGCCCTGATGGAAGCTGGGGTTGACGTGCTGATCGAAAAGCCGGTGGCGGCGACCCTGGTTGAGGCGGACGAACTGATTCTTCTGGCTGCGCAGCACACGCGGGTGGCGCAGGTTGGGCATTTGGAGCGCTTCAATCCGGCGGTGCGGGCTACTTTGCCGCTGATCACGCGGCCGATGTTTTTTGAAGTGCACCGGCTTAGCGTGTTTTCTCCGCGGGCGCTGGATGTGGACGTGGTGCTGGACTTGATGATCCACGACCTTGACATTGTGCTTACGTTCGTGAAGTCGGGGGTGAAGGAGATCCGGGCGGTGGGGCTGCCGATTCTTTCGCGCAAGGTGGATATCGCGAATGTGCGCATCGAGTTCGAATCGGGGTGCGTGGCCAACTTCACGGCTAGCCGGGTTTCTACCGAGCGCGTTCGGAAGCTGCGGTTTTTTCAGGCGGGACAGTATATTTCGATCGACTATGGACGGCAGGATGTGCTGGTGTTCTCGGTCGGCGGCACGGGCGAAGCTGCCCACTCATTCGCAAAAGACGCGAATGAGTGGGGCACCCGGTCTGGTGGGAATCCGCAGATCTCTATGGCTAAGCCTGCGATTACGGCGGAGGAGCCGCTGCTGGCGGAGATCGAGGCATTTTTGCAGTCGGTGCGGGAGCGGTCTCGTCCGGTGGTTTCGCTGGAGGACGGGCGGCGAGCGCTGGAGCTGGGGCTGGCGATTCTTGGGGAGATTGGGCGGCACGCGGGGCGGATCGGGCTGGGGAGTTAGGGGCTGGATTGCAGCAGTCTAAGGTCGTATTGCTAACGCTGTGTTGCTCTGACTGCTGGCAGCTGCCGAGCTTCGCTCGGCTTGGACGGGCGAGGGCGCCCGTCCCTACACGAGCTGAGGCGCCCGTCGCTTCACGCGCTGGTCACAGTCGCTATTACTGGGGTGGCGGGGGTTGCTGGTCGCCGTGGTGGTGGCCTTGTCCCCATTGCTCACGCTTGGCTTTCATTTCGTCCCACTTCTTTTGCTGGTTAGAGTCGAGAAGCGCTCGGATCTGCGCGTCGCCACTCTTGTGGATGTCCATCATTTTGGCGTGGCGATCTTGCTGGGAAAGAGACGTGTCCTGGTGCAAGGTCTCCATCTGGGCGTGTTCGGACTGGAGGATTTCCTGCACTTTGGTTTGCTGATCGGCGGTGAGCTTGAGTTTCCTGGTTAGTTCCTGGGTGCGCTGGGCGGGATCGGGGGGGCCGTGGTGCCAGCCACCGTTGCCCTGCGCGGGCTGCTGATTGTCGGACGATTGGGCCACCGCGAAAGGCGCGGCGATCGAGATGAGGCTGGCCGCGAGAAGAACGAGAAGGGACTGCTTTAGCATGGAGAATCTCCTTTTCGAAACGAGCTGTCTTTATCTATGAATGCAATTATGAGCCGGAAGTTGCGCGGGAAACAGGATTTGGACAAATCTTTGCATAACTTTACTTTAGCGCCGCTTTGCTGCTTCAACAGGACGCGGAAGAAGCACGGCAAATCCAGGGCTGCTGTGACTACGGGCGGCTGCCGAGCTTCGCTCGGCTTGGACGGCCGGGGCGGCCGTCCCTACACAACCTTGGACGGGGCGGAGCCCCGTCGCCACACGGCCCTTTATGGCGCTGGCTTTAGTTGGGCGGCGAATTGTTGGGTCTGCTCTTCGGAGAATTGCAGCTGACCTTCGAGGACGAGACTTAACTGGCCGGCTCCGGCATCCTGAAATTGCGCTTTCTGAAGGGTGGCGGACGGCTGCGCGGCGGGGGGAAGTGTGGCTTTTAGGTCTGTGCCCTTCTGCATTGCGGAGAGGACCGCTGCGGCGATTTGCTCGCGGAGCGTGTCGCCTAGATCACCGGAGCGGAGTAGGTCGCGGAGGAAGCGCTCGGCGTCAACTCGGGTAATTTCGGAGATGAGGCCCAAGCCGGCTTTTTGTTCGACCGAGGGAGTCAGCTTGACTTCGATGGCGCCGTCGCCGCCGGCCACTTCCATAGGGCTTTCCCGACTCGGCGGGCAGACCCAGCGCTCGAAGTGCACGCGCGCCACCACGAGGCTGGCGGGAGCGAGCGGGGTGAGCGTGGCTTGTCGAATCTCAAGGCGCTCGCCGCAGCGGGGAGAGCGGGTGAGTTTGTCGCGGAGAATCGCGGTGATGTTGTGCTGCACGTCGGAGAGATCGGCGGTGAGCTTGAGACTGAAGAGGTTGCGGCCGTTTTCGTTGGGCGTTCCAGCGGGAGTTCCAGCGGACTGGCGGGAGACGATGCCTGAAGTTGGGATGGAGACGGGCTGTCCGGCTACGTTGATGGAGTTCGTTACCTTGGGAAGGTTGAAGGTGAGGTCCTGGCCGTCAGTGGGAAGGAGAATACCCATTTCTCTGCCGAGGGCGAGTTGCTCGTCTTGAAAACTGGCGAGTTCCTTGGCGAGACTGGCGGCCGAGCTGGCGATCGGTTCGCCGTTCGATTTGGACGTCTGGACGATTTGGACGATTTGATCCAGCGCCTTCACTTGTTTGTCGAGATCGGAATCCGCTTTTTCCAGTTTTTTGGCGATGTCTTTCAAGCCGGATTTTTGTTTGGTCGAAAACGAGGCGAGAAAATTCTTGTTGCCGGCGCGCGCTTGTTCGATAGCCTGATCGAGGGTGGTTGCGCGATCGGACAGCGGTGACGACGAGGGGACGTTCTGCAGAAGTCCGCGAAAGGCTTTTAGCCGATCGCTGGCGGCCTGAATGCATTGCGCGACCTTGATGAACGCGGCGCGCTGCTCATCGGTGGCTTGGACGGCCATGGCTTGATGAAAGGTCCTGAGATCGTCCTTGTCGCTCACCCCTGATGCAAGGCCGGTGCCGCCGCCGGAGCCGGTCGGCATGCCGTGTCCTCCTCCGCCGCCGCCCCGCTGGGCTAGCATTCTGCTGGGACTGGCGAGCAGAGCGATTCCTATTATCAGTAGAGCCACGCTGGGTGCCGATACACGAGGTGCAGACACGCGGTGGGCAGATATGCCGCGAGGGCGAGTTCCTCTTTGGATTTGGAACATAGGCCAGATCTCTAAAGAGCATTTTACGTTGGAAGGAGACCGCAGGACTAACGGAGCAAACAAAAAGTTCTGATGGCGACGGATCGAAATTGGTAATCCGAAATCTGACCTGGCAATTCCGCAGTGGAAATCTGGCTAGTTCAGCCGTGGCTCGGGGCTTGAAACCGATGCTGAAGACAGGACAATTATCGCAGCGCTGAAGTGTGTGAGTGAGAGCTCGGTCGTCCCTCCGGGACTTGATTAATTTCTTCCACTTTTCCCAGCGCTGAAAGCGCTGGGCTAAGCTCGCACGCCCCTCCGGGGCTGGATCCTCGGACATTTCGTTCCCCTGGATTGCTCGAAACGAGGTTTCACCGAGACACTGAAACGCTGCGCCGCCTAAAAGCAACGCGAGATCGAGTTTTTCAGCACTCTGTATTACCCAGGTACTCACGCGGCGGACGCAAAAAATGCGACAATGGGATTGGCGGTCGTAGCTCCTTAATTTACGTAACTTTACGAAGGAACTTTGGACGTAATCTTGTCTCATGTTACGCAACCCTGGGGCTTGCCCGTGGCTCTAAACGTATAGTCTCTGCCTGATGCCGGTTACTCAAATACCGTCTCGCGATCCCTTGTCTGGCGAATCGTCGTCTCGCGATGCATTAACTCCGCCCTGCGCGCAGCCGGAGCAGCGCGATTTGTTCGAAGCGCAGCACTGGGAGACGGCTTACCGGGGCTTCAATCCCGACGATGTTCCGCATCTTCTCATTCAGTTGCAGGACGATCTCTCGCGTTCGCGGAAGCGCGAAGCGCTTTGGCTGTCGGTGATCCTGCACTTGATGGTGATCATTCTGTTGTGGAACAGCGAGAAGTTGATGGGGCTGTTGCCGCACCGGACGGTGGATCTGGCGATTCGCGCGGATGCGGACCGGTCGAAAGATGCGACGTTTTTAGAGCTGCCGCCGGACGAGCAGAAGCTGACGCGGCGTCCCGATGCGAAGGTGATTTCGGATAAGGACCGGGTCGCGACCAGCAAAGCGCCGCAGATCAATCGAGAAGAGTTGAAGCAGATACTGCGGAGCTCGCGTCCGGGACCGCCGGGCGAGACTGCGCCGCAGCCACCGGCGCAGGGCCAGCCTCCGCAGAACCCGGTTGCGCAGAATCAGCAGCCGCCGGCGCCACAGGAGAGTTCGGGATTCTCGCAACCGCAACCGAGCGATCAGACGGCGCGGTTGCAGACGCCTCCGCAGAGCAGGCCGATGCCGAATTTTAAGACTTCCATGACTCCGGGCTCGGCGATCGAACAGGCGGAACAGGCCGCAGCCGCCAACCGTGGGGGCTACGGCGGCGCTGGACAAGCGGGTGAATTCGGGAGCCCGGGCAGGAGCGGGGCTAAGGCGCTGGATCAGGCGGAAATCCTGACCGACACGATGGGCGTGGATTTTGGGCCTTATCTGACGCGGATCGTGCAAATTGTGAAACAGAACTGGTATAACCTGATGCCGCCGTCGGTGTATCCGCCGATCTTGAAACAGGGCAAGCTTTCGATAGAGTTCGTCATCCTTAAGGATGGCAAGACGGCGGGCATGGTGGTGCACACCTCGTCCGGCGACGTGGCGCTCGACCGGGCTGCTTGGGCGAGCATCACGGCATCCACCCCGTTCCCGCCTTTGCCGAAGGAATTTCCCGGCCAAATTCTTGGGCTGCGGTTTTATTATTTTTACAACCTCAACCCCAACGGCGAGTTGAGGTAGGCTCGCGGATTTGACGCTCGATACCCAAGAGTCCTAGGAAGCTGCGGAAAAAGTCATCTTGATAGCTCGGCGGCTAAAGCCGCCATTGATTTTGCGAGACTTACGGCGCGGCTGAAGCCGCGCCCCTTCAAAGCAAAGTCAAAACCAGAATTTTTCCGCAGCCTGCTAGAGTCGCGGTGACCTCAGACAGTTGCCGAGCTTCGCTCGGCTGGGCAGGTGGGGGCACCTGCCCCTACGCGAGCATTTTCTCTTCAGGTGCGCGAATGGGATGGATTCGCTACCATGGGATATTCTTGGTTCGATACTGTATCCAAATGAAACTATGAAGATTCAACGACTGTTGCCACGCCTGGTGTCTCTGCTTTTGTCGTCTCTTGTTCTTGCCTGTCTGGTGCTGCTCTGCCTGCCGGTTTCTGCGGAGGATGTGCCGGAGGCTCTGCGTCCGCCGAAGGGGGCGCAGATTGCGATCGTGGTTTTCGAAGACCTGCAATGTCCGCAGTGTGGTCGAGTGGCGCCGCTGCTGGTGCAGGCCTCGCGGACTTATAAGATTCCCCTGGTGCAGCACGATTTTCCGTTGCCGGCGCACAACTGGTCGTTTACAGCCGCCGTGCTGGCGCGCTACTTCGACACGCATTCCCTGGAAGTGGGGAACGCGTTCCGCGACGCTGTGTTCGCGCACCAACTGGAGATCAATCCGCAGAATTTACAGCAATTTGCGGGGAAGTTTGCCGACGAGCACAAGATTGCCTTGCCGTTCGTGGTGGATCCGGAGGGCAAACTGGCGGGGTTGGTGCGGGCAGACAAGGATCTGGGCATGAGTCTGCACATCGTGCACACGCCGACGATCTGGGTGGTCAGCAGCAAACGCACTGGGAAGCCCTACGTCGAGGTTACGGATACTTCGCAGCTCTATGCGATGATCGACGCTATGAAGAAAGATTGAAGAGGTTAGAGGTTAGATTGCAGAGGTTGGAACCCCAAGGTCAGAGGTCAGAGGTCAGATTGCAGAGGTTGGAACCCCAAGGTCAGAGGGTTTGAGGTTGGATTGCAGAGGTT
>JBEKFN010000282.1:0-5909 GCA_050013295.1 Terriglobales bacterium | reverse complement strand
CGCGAGGTTCTCACCTGCCGCCAGATTGACCGGCCGGTCCGTCCGATGTTCGCCGAAGGCTTCAGGTGCGAGACCCAGGTCATCGCCCTGGTCCTCTCCGCCGACACCGAAAACGATCCCGATGTCTGCGGCATCAACGCTGCTTCGGCCGCCCTCACCCTCTCCGATATTCCGTTTCTCGGCCCGCTCGGCGCCGTGCGTGTCGGCCTTGTCGAAGGCCGCTTCATCGCCAATCCTACATATACCGAAATGCGCGACGGCCTGCTCAACATCATGGTCGTGGGCACCGCCGATGCGATTGTCATGATCGAATCCGGCGCGAAAGAAGTAAAGGAAGAGACGGTCGTAGACGCGATCGAATTCGCGCACACCGAAATCAAAAAGATCTGTGCCGCCATCAACGAGCTGCGCAGCAAGGTCGGCAAGCCGAAGCGCCAGGTGACCCCGCCGGAATTCGACGAGGCTTACTTCAAGAGCCTGGAAGCGAAGATCGGCGCTCGACTGAATGATGCGCTTGACACCGGGAAACATCCGAAATCCGAAAGCCACGAATTGGTGCGGACGCTAGAGAAGGAACTGCTGGGCGAGGTGCCCGAGGACGACGAAGCAGGCCAGGCGAAGCTCAAGAAATATTACGAGATCCTGCGCGAGCGCATCTTCCGTAGCCAGGTGATCGATCACAAGCACCGTCCCGATGCACGCGCTTTCGACCAGATCCGCGAGATCTGGATTGAGGCCGGTGTTCTGCCGCGCGCACACGGCAGCGCAGTCTTCACCCGCGGTGAAACCCAGGCGTTGGTCACCACCACGCTCGGCACTAGCGACGACATGCAGCGTCTGGAGGGCTTTGAAGGCGAAGCCAAGAAGCGCTTTATGCTGCACTACAACTTTCCGCCGTTCTCCGTGGGCGAAGTCGGCTTTATGCGTGGCGCCGGACGACGTGAAATCGGCCATGGCGCACTCGCCGAGCGCGCCATTACGGCGGTGCTCCCGTCCGAAGACAACTGGCCTTACGCGATGCGCGTCGTCTCCGACATTCTGGAGTCGAACGGATCGTCGTCGATGGCCACCATTTGCGGCGCCTCGCTCTCGCTGATGGACGCCGGCGTCCCGTTGAAGGCTCCGGTGGCTGGGGTTGCGATGGGATTGGTGAAGGAAGGCGAGCAGTACGCCATCCTGACCGACATTGCGGGCGCGGAAGATCATTACGGCGACATGGACTTCAAAGTTGCCGGGACCAAAGACGGCATCACTGCCCTGCAAATGGATATCAAGGTTGCGGGCATCACTTCGCAAATCATGCGGGAAGCGCTGGCGCAGGCGCAGCGTGGGCGGTTATTCATTCTCGAAAAGATGGACGAGGTTCTGAGCGAGCCGCGCGTCAAGGTCTCAGCGTACGCGCCTCGAATCTACACCCTGCAGATTCCGGTGGATAAGATTCGCGACGTGATTGGGCCCGGTGGCAAGATGATTCGTAGCATCATCGAGCAGACCGGCGTAAAGATCGACGTGGAAGATTCCGGCAAAGTCAACGTAGCGTCGAACGATGAAGTTTCGGCGAACAAGGCTTTGCAAATTATTCGCGATCTCACCGCTTCCGCCGAGGTAGGGAAGACGTATCTCGGCAGGGTCAGCCGCTTGGCGGATTTCGGCGCGTTCGTCGAGATTCTGCCGGGCTTGGACGGCTTGCTGCACATCAGCGAAGTCGCCGAACACAGGATCAAGGATGTTCGCGATGAATTGAAAGAAGGCGACCAGGTGCTGGTGAAGGTTCTGGCGGTCGAAGGCAATCGGATCAAGCTGTCGCGCAAGGCAATTCTGAAAGAGCAGCGCGCCAAGATGGGCGGCCCTCCGCCGCCTCCGGAAACGGACGCGGCAGCGGATCTTCCATCGTCAGGTCCGGCACCCGCAGTGCCGCAGGGCGCACCCACAGCAGTGATCGAAGGCGGTGCCGAGTTCGACGCGGATGAGGAGCCGAACTTCAACCGTGTGGATGGAGTAGTCGCGTCGGTCGAGGCGGGTGCCGCGCGTCCAGAAGGTGCGCGGGAGGGACGTCCCAGCGGTGGGGGCGATCGCGATCGCAATCGCCGGCGGCGGGGTCGCGGACGCGGTCCCGGCGGCGGTCAGGGAGGTCACGGTGGTGGCCACTCCGGCGGTGGCGGCGGACGCGGAAGAAGGTAAGATCCGTTCTCAGATCCCAGTTCTCAGTAAAGCGAAGGGGCCGCAGCGATGCGGCCCTTTCTATTTGGGGTGGCTTTGTTGGCGCTCGTTTAGGACGCGCAAAGGCACGCGGACAGGAGTGTCCGCGCCATACGGGATTTTCAGAACGACAGGCGCTTGAAGAAGGTTTCCGGGATCTGCTGCACAGCGCTCATGACGTAGCGCCAGACTTTAGGCGTGTAGAGGACGTCGGGAGAGCGGCGTTCGAGGGCGCCCACGATGTCGCGGGCAACCTGCTTGGGATCGGCAAAGCGTGCGGCGTTGGGCAGGTGATCGGTCATGGGAGTCTGCACCGGTCCGGGCTTGATGGTGATGACACGGACGCCAGCGGGATGAAGGCGGCTGCGGAGTCCCTGGAGGAAGAGGGAAAGCGCGCCTTTGGCGGAGCCGTAGACGTAATTGGAGCGGCGTCCGCGATCTCCGGCGACGGAGGTGATCGCGGCCACGCATCCGGTGCGCCGGCGTTCCAAATCGGCGGCGAACAGGGTTAGGATCGCGGCCGCACTGACAAAGTTGACTCGTAATTCTTCGAGCAGAACGTCGACCGAGCCCTCAGATTCCTTCTGGTTGTGCATGCAGCCGTAAGCCAGGAGGACGGTGTCAAAATCGGGAAAGTTTTGGCGGGCAAATTCAAAGATGGCGGCGTGTTGCTGAATGGAGGCTAAGTCAGCAGAGTAAGTCAGGACCTGCTGTGCACCCCGGACCGTTAAGTCGGCCTGTAGGTCAGCGAGACGCTGGGGCGAGCGAGATACGAGAAGTAAGTCGTAACCCCGGCGAGCTAATAAGCGCTGAACTTCCAGTGCAATGCTGGAAGTGGCGCCGAGGATGACGATCTTCTTCATGGCAGTTGCGGGCGTGGCTTCTGAGAGCGAAGTTGTGGGGTACGAGGTGACTGTCATTGTTATTGCGCCCCCGTCACGCGTCGCCAGAATGAGGATGACATCTTCGGGTCGATGTAGGGAACGAAGCCCCGCCAGCGCGGGAACGAGGCCTCAAACAGAGCGGGGCTCATGCGGGCGTCTTTGGCGGGGTAGAGCGCTCCGCCACTTTGCTGGACAATTTCATCGAGCGACTGCATAAGTTTAAGCGTGCGCTCGCCTCGCATGGCGAAGTCGAGCGCAATAGTAAGCCCGGGCCGCGGGAATGAGAGCATACCAACCGGTGGCGCGGAGCCGAATTGCTTCAGCACACCTAAGAAAGAGCCCATGCCGGAGCGCGCGATGCGATCGAGTAACTCCTCGAAAGCTTCAAGGTTTGTTTCGGGGATTACACACTGATATTGCAGAAACCCCTGTCTGCCATAGAGCAGGTTCCATTGCCGAATAGAATCGAGCGGATAAAAAAACGTGTCGTAAGGCGCGACGGCTGCGCCCTTTTGAGTCGCGTGAATCCTGTAGTAGGCGGTGTTGAAGGCTCTTACAGAATAACGGTTGAGCAACCAGGCCGGCAGTGCAAAGGGCAGTTTTGGGCCGCGCTTGGCGTGGAATGTTTTGCCCTGATCGGCGCCATGGTTTCCGCGAAAGAAGATGCCACGAGGATTCTTCCCGGCGAAGCCGTCGAGCCAGGCCACGGTGTATTCGAAGCGGTCGTTACTTCCGCGGCTCAGGTCGAGAAAAGCGCTTAGGGACTGAAAGGGGATGGACTCGGCGTCGATCCACGGACCAGCCACGCGTTTGAGTTGGATGTCAGCCCAGGCGATTACACCGGTCAGACCGAGACCGCCGATGGTGGCGCGAAGCATGTCGGGATTTTCTTCAGAGTTGCAGATTACAAGGCCGTCGTTCGAGCGATGCACTCCGAGCTGGCAAACATGAGCGCCGAAAGTTCCAGCGCAGTGATGGTTCTTACCGTGGATGTCGTTGGCAATGGCTCCTCCGACGGTGACGAAGCGAGTGCCGGGCGTGACCGGAAGGAACCATCCTTTCGGGAGGAATACGTCGATGATGTCGGAGAGGCTGACGCCGCCTTCGCAGCGGACCATGCCAGTGGATTCGTCGAAACCAAGAATGCGGTTAAGTCGGCGGCAGTCAATCAGCTCTCGTCCAGCGTTGAGGCAAGAGTCGCCGTAGCTGCGGCCGAGGCCATAGGGGAGTAGGAAGCCCGGCGCGGCAGCTCTGAGAATTTCCGGCACCTGATCATTCCACGCCGGCCTGTGGACGCGATAGTGTGCGATTTTCGGGTAACGACCCCACGAGAGAACTCGCTTGATGGGCGGCGAAGCGGCGGATTCCTTGCGCAAGGTTGCGGCTGATTGACCAGACATACTAAGTGTACCGAAAGCAATTCGAGTTACTTCGCAAACCAACTAGACCTTTGGCTGTCACCCTAACCAACTCACGTGTATCATGCTCGTGGCGATGACGGCCGCCGCGGCCACGGCCACCCCATAACTGACGGGGTCCCGGATGGCAAGCGTGACCGGGTCCTCCTTTAATTCTCCGCGATGCGCCAGCAGCCAGGTTCGGCTGAGCCAATAAAGAACGATGGGGCAAAGCAGAAAGAGAAACTCCGGCGAGGAGTAGAGCAAGCGCACGTCCGGACTGTGGACGTAGAGGCTGAAGATGACAACCGCGGAAAAGCTGCTGCCGACGCCGAGCGAAAGCAGCAATTCGCGGTCGCCGGTGCGATAGCCGCGTCCGGAGTTACCTGTCTTGACTAAGTCGCTGGCGTGAAGCAACTCAGAGTAACGTTTCGCCATCGCAAGACTAAGAAAGACAAACATCGAGAACGCCAGGAACCACTGCGAAAGCGGCGTGGCGGAAATCAGGGCTCCGGCGAGGATGCGGAAACTGTAGAAGCTCGAAAGAATGAAGACGTCAAGCAGAGCAATCTTCTTGAGATAGAGCGAATACAACATGGTAAGCGCGGCATATCCGAGCAGGGCTAGGCCGAATTGCACGCTGAGTAAGAATCCCAGGCCGAGTGCCAACGAGAGCAAGATAAACGACGCGAGCAAACCTTCGGGAATTGAGATTGCACCGGCGGCAAATGGGCGCTCTTTTTTCCATGGATGCTCGCGATCGGAATGGAGATCGAGAAGGTCGTTGAGAATATAGAGTCCGGAGGCACAAACGCCGTAGAGTACGAAGCCGACGAACGTGCGGACAATGGGCCCTACCGCGAGGTTGTGCGACAGTGCAAGGGGCAGAAAGAGCAGAAGATTTTTCGCCCAGTGATGGCCGCGGAGGGCGTCGATCCACGTGCGGAACGACGTGCGGAAGGATGCCTGCGGTTCGAGCATCGTGCCTTTGAGCGTAGTTACGGCTGCGGCTTGTTCGGCGCGGACTTCGGTGCCCACCACGTATGCGGCGCGAGCGTTACGCCAAACTTCTACATCGGCGGCAGAGTCGCCCACATAGTCGAAGCCGGTCTGGGCGAAGTGCTCGGCTAGAAACGCAGCTTTGTTCGCTCCCTTGAGATTCAGTTGTCCGTCGCTGGCATGTACTTCGTCGAAGAGGCCGAGGTAACTGGCAATGGTTTCGGCAAGGTCGCGGTCGGCGGCGGTTGTGAGCGCGATGCGGCGCCCGCTGACTTTTTCCCGCTGGAGAAAATCAAGAACTTGCCGCCGATAGGGAAGACAAGCGGGGTTGAGGTGGATCCGCGCGGCGAGCTTGCGTTTGAGGGAGGCTCGTCCCGAAAGCAACCAGAAGGGGAGCAGCAAGAGAGTGATAGGGCGGGTTTTGAGGAGG
>JBEKFN010000281.1:0-5930 GCA_050013295.1 Terriglobales bacterium | reverse complement strand
CCGACATGCCTTACGGGTCTTATCAGGCTGACCCTAACGAAGCCATTCACAATGCCGCCCGCTTTGTGAAGGAAGGCGGCGCGGAGGCGGTCAAGATGGAAGGCGGCGAGAAGCGCGTGGACGTGATCCGCCGCGTAATCGACGCCGAGATTCCTGTCGCCGGGCACATCGGCCTCACTCCGCAATCGGTCAACGTGATGGGCGGCTACAAGGTTCAGGGCAAAACGCTGAATGCGATCGAGCAGCTTATGCGCGATGCGGTTGCGCTCGACCGCGCCGGCGTGGCTTGCATTTATCTTGAAGGGATTCCGCGGGAAGTCGCGGCCATGATCACGCTCGAGGTTGAAACGCCTACCATCGGCATCGGCGCCGGGCCGGATTGCGATGGGCAGGTGCTTGTCTTTCATGACCTGGTCAACCTGACGTTTGGACATGCGGCGAAATTCGTGCGCCGCTATGGAGACGCCGCCGCGCTGATCACGGAATCCATACTGGCCTTCAAGGCCGACGTGGTTTCGCATCAGTTCCCGAACGACGCTGAATCCTATCACTTGCCGAAAGAAACGCAGGCCGCACTCGAAACGGTACTCCACCGCAAGCACGCCATGCAGCGATAATAGTGGGCGGAGACCACGTGGTGCAAAATTTAGCAGGCTGCGGAAAAAAGTCGCCTTCTCGACACGTCGGCGCCTCAGCGGCTAAAGCCGTCGATTTTGCGGGACTTACGGCGCGGCTAAAGCCGCGCCCCTTCAAAACCAGGTCAAAACGGGAGGTTTTCCGCAGCCTGACGGTGCGAACCGCGGCACGGAACATAGTGCGAATCTACGCACAAACGATCATCACCTTAATGCTGCTGGGGGCTTTGATGGGCTGCTCCAAGCCGCCGGAAACGCCAACCGTGGAAATGCGGCAGCCAACCGGGCTTGAGTCAATCCCGGCACCGGATCCCTCGAAATATCCGCCGTTTAGCAACATGGCACGTTGGAAGAATCCTTATTTCGTCGTCCGCGAGGATGGGATCGGTTTGGTCGATCTTTCCAATCGCGAGATCCACATACTGAAGCCGGAGGAAATCCCGGCTGAGTTGGTTTCCCTGCCGTCGAGCGCATGGCCTTACGGCCGCGTGGTGCTGGTCGCGCAAGCCGTTCCCAAGAATCCAACCAAAGAGGCGAAGGCAGACCTGCGCAAGAACCGCGCCCTGCTCCTGGGAACCCTCCAGGAATTAGACGTTCAATTTCGCGAGGCGCCCTGAGCAGGGCAATCGACTGCAGGCCGGCGGTCAGGCCGCAGCCCCTTAAGGGGCGTCTGATTCGGGAGAACTTGCGGTATCGCTGAAGCGATGCCCAGATACGAAACCTGAGTTTTTCCGCAAGATGTAAGGCGATGCCCTGATACGAACCTTGGTTTTTCCGCAGCCTGCTCATCGTTGACGCTACGAGCCATGAAGATCTGCTCCACCATTCCGGAAGCTCGCGCCGCCTGCCGCGATGCCCGCGCGAGCCGCGGACGCCTTGGCCTCGTTCCAACGATGGGCGCTCTGCATGAAGGGCACTTGTCGCTGGTGCGCGCTGCCAAAGCGCAGTGCGAGGCCGTGGCCGTTTCCATCTTCGTGAACCCTACGCAATTCGGACCGACGGAGGATTTGTCGAAATATCCGCGCCAGTTCGATCGCGACTGCCTTCTGCTGGAAAAAGAAGGGGTAGATATCCTCTTCTCGCCGCCGGTCGAAGAGATCTATCCCGAGGGCGGCGTCACCTGGGTGCTGGTCGAAAGCCTGAGCGAAAAGCTTGACGGACGCTCGCGCCCCGGACATTTCCGCGGCGTGACCACCATCGTCGCCAAGCTGTTTAACATTATCGAGCCCGCGGCCGCGTTTTTCGGGCAGAAAGACGCGGCGCAGCTGGCCGTGATCCGCCGCATGGTGCGCGACTTGAATTTTCCGGTGGAAATTGTCGCCTGCCCGATCGTGCGCGAACCCGATGGGCTGGCCATGAGTTCGCGCAACGCTTACCTGAATCGAGAAGAGCGCAGCCGCGCACTCGTGTTGCAGCGGTCTTTACAGAAAGCTCGCCAGCAATTCCACGATGGGGAAAGAAGTGCCGCGAAGCTGATCTCCGCTGCCAAAGAAGTCTTTGGCAGCGAGCCGCACGTCGTGCTCGATTATTTCGAGATTGTTGACCCGGACACGCTCGATCCCGTGGAGCGGATCTCGCAAAGGACGCTGGTGGCGGTCGCCGCCCGCGTCGGCGCCACGCGTCTGATCGACAATGTTGTTCTGGAACCCTGAAACGAAACCGCGCACGAATCAGGCGGCGGCGGCTCAGAACAAATTCAGCTGGTGCGCGATCTGCCGTATGGGGGCGTATTCCTGGTCATTGGCTACGACAAATTGTTTGGCGCGGAGAATCTTCAGGACGGAATCGTCTTTGCCTTCTTTCAGGGCGAGGAGGGCGCGGGCAAATCTTTCTCGCTCGGCCTCGGGCACATCCTTGCGAGCCACGAACACATAACCAACAAAGGGCTTGGAGGTATAAAAAACGCGGACTTTCTGGCTGTTTAGTTTTCCGTCACCGATCAGGGAGTTGAAAATCGTTTCATCTAAAGCTCCGGCGTCGACCACTCCGGTCTGCACCAGTACTGCGGTTGCCGGATTGCTTCCGCTAAAGCGAACCTTGAGATCGGTTTCGGGATTGATTCCCGCCCGCATGAGTTCGCGATACGGTATCAGATGAGTACTGGCCCCGTTGATATCTCCAAATGCGAACAGCCTTCCCTTCAGGTCGCTGAGCGAATGGATCGACGAGCCGGCGCCGGTGATGAAGACCGAGTGCAGATACAAGTCAGAGGTACGCTGGACGAGCGGGATGACTCCGGACTGGGCATGAGACTGGATATACGCCAGCGCACCCATGCAGGCGAAATCGTAAGATCCATTTGCCATGCGGTCAACGGTCTCGCTGTGAAGGTCGGCGGCCTCAAGATGCACAGGCCGACCCATCGCCTTCGTGAGATAGGCGCGCAGAGGTTCCCTGTCCTCCGGAGTCGCCCCATCGTAGACCAAGCCGACGGTGATCGGCCGGTCGGCGCCGTAAAGCGCAGCGCTGATCAGAAGACAAATTACCGCTAACGCTCGGTTCCGAACTAGTAACAGCATCGTATCTTCTCGCTCGCTGAATTCAAGCGGGGGTTCTAGGGAGTGCGTCTAGCAACTGCTCTAAGGAAGGCATCGCCTGACTCCTCAGTTAGGCCCTCGTCTAGCAACTAATACATGATTTGGATCACACGGTGTTAGTCACGAATGGACGTATTACAGCTTGCGGCCCGAGACAAATGGATCTCCGGCGATGAAGTAACGCAACGGCAGCTCGGCGGACTTTGCGATCCCGACGCGCGTTGTGACTATTACGCGTCGCACGCGATAGGCGTCATCGACAATCTGGAGGTCTGAGCGCGCGCTCACCAGGCTTTTTCCGTTGTCGCGCTCGCGGGTGATTTGCAGAGCTTCGGTCAGGCGTCCTGGGCCGGAGGAAATTTTCTTGAGTAGAGAAATCTTGTTGGGATCGGATTCTTTCGCTATCGCGAATCCAGAGTTGCTGTGTTCGCCGGCAACTGCCGAGCTCCTCCACCCCGTCAAGCCAACACCGGGCTTGACGGGGGCCCCGGTGCGCTCGGCTTGGACCCTTCGACTTCGCTCAGGACAGGCTCGCGAGGGCGCCCGTCCCCACACGAACTGCTGCCGCTCCAGTTCGATCCCTCGTGCTTTTGCCATTTGCTTGATGCCTGACACGGGCTCCAGGGCGCGAAAGAGCACGCAGCCGGGAGCTCCGTCGGGCAGGCAGGAAACATTCAGGCAGTGGTGATTGCCATAGATGAAGTACACGTAGGCGTGGCCGGGAGGACCGAAGAGGACGGAATTCCGCGGCGTCCGGCCCGCGGCCGCGTGCGCCGCCGCATCGCCTTTGCCTAGGTACGCTTCGGTTTCGACAATTCGTCCCGCCAGAATTCCGCGGGGGGTTTTCCGGACCAGCAATTTTCCGAGCAGCGCCCGCGCCACCCGGCGGGGATCGCGATTGAAGAAGTCCGCTTTCAGCAAAGTAACGCGGCCGGGTGCTTTCATGTCCATCAGGCTATGGCGAAACCCAGAGTTGCTGTGGCCCCGGCCGCTGCCGAGCTGCGCTCGGCTTGGACCCTTCGACTTCGCTCAGGGCAGGCTCACGAGGGCGGCCGTCCCTACACGAGCGTCCTGCTCGCGAGCCGCTTCACGCTGCGCCCTTCAAATAGGCCAGCACTTCTTCTGCGTGGCCTTCTGCTTTCACGTTGTTGAAGATGTGCTTTATTTTGCCGTCGGGGTCGATGACGAAAGTCGTCCGCGCGATGCCTTGGATTTTCTTGCCGTACATTTGCCTCTCTTTGACCACGCCAAACAGATTCGCGACCTTCTTCTCCGCATCGGCCAGCAGGGGGAAAGGCAAACTGAACTTGTCCTGAAACTTTTTCTGCGCGGCCGCCGTGTCCGCGGAAATGCCGAGCAGCGCGACGCCTGTCTTCTTGATCTCTTTGTAAATATCGCGAAAGCCGCATGCTTCTTTGGTGCATCCTGGCGTATCGGCCTTGGGATAGAAATAAAGCACCACCGTCTTGCCGCGAAAATCTTTCAGGGCAACCTCTTTGCCGTTCTCGTCCGTCGTATTGAAGTCTGGGGATTTATCATTAACCTGCATATGGAATTTTCTCCTGGCCGCTCGTTATTACATCGCAAGTTATATCGCAACCGGATGCTCGCCGTCACCTTGGCGGCCTTGGCCTGGCTTGCCGGTTCATGGCTGGTGGCCCAAGTTTCAATACCGCAGTATGGGCACAAGGCGGCGTCCACCAAGGGGCCGCGCGCGCTGGGGCTGATCCAGCTTTCGCCCAAGGGCAACAAAGGGCGCATCATTCCCATTGCCATCATGATGGACGGAAAATTTTACGACGCAGGCTCGTATAAAGCGGCGCCCGTTCCCATGGCTCTCGACTTCGGCATCGTCTATGAAGGTTTTCGCAGCGGGGTGTCGCAGGGCTTCTTCACCATTACGCAGCCGGGACAACTCAACCACGTGTGGATCGCCGAAGGCACGTGGCTTCCGGCGGGATCGAAGGCTTTGGAGAAACACAAGAAGTACACGGCCCCCGTGATCGCGGACGACGACAAGAATGGGCCGCCCGTACTTCACCGCCGCGCCGAAAAGAGCGACTCTGATAGCAAGGACAACGACAAAGACAAAGACAAGAACAAAGATAAAGATAAGGATCAGCAAAAGGCCGCGTCCGCTCCAGCGCCGCCGACTACCGCGCCGCCTCCCAGCGCCCCGAGTTCGCCCGACAGTGCCAAGGCTCCGACGGCGCCGGATGCCGCGAAAGCGCCTGCGCCGCCGGAGACCGCGAAGGCATCTGCGCCAGTTTCTGCGTCTTCTGCGCCAGACGAGTCGAACGAAGATCCGAATCGTCCCCGTCTGCGGCGCGGAATGCCGGACTCAAGTGCGCGCCGCGATATCTATCCGACGTTCGACGCTTTGCCGGTCGCAACTCCTGGCGCAGCCGTTGCAGGCATAGGGAAGCCCGATGCGAAGGCGGCAAAGGATTCCGCCGCGGCTTCGCCGCAGATTGCCTTCATCTTCATCCCTGCAATTTCCGATGCCGGCGGGCCCGATCCGCGTCCCTACACCTATGATGTGAAGCCGGCGGAAGAGGCCATCTACCGCAACAAGATGCTTGATCTGGCAGCGACGCAAGTTCGCGGCCCGGCAAATGCGGCGACGAAAGATGCTGCCGCGCCCAAGAAATCTTCCGTGACGAAATCGGCTGCCAAATCGGCCGGCAAGTTGCCAGCGCCGGTCTTCGACGATGTGAAATTGCGCATCTTTGATCTCTCCAATTCGAACGAGCCGGTG
>JBEKFN010000280.1:0-5936 GCA_050013295.1 Terriglobales bacterium | reverse complement strand
GTCATGATGGTCATGGCTTACGTGGGATTGGCGGTCGGCGCCAGTAAAGGCGATATGCTCAATCTGGCGGCGCTCGGCGGGGTCTTCGGCGGCGAAAAGTCGGGCAAGAAGAGTTACAAGATCCTCGACACCAGCGTCATTATTGACGGCCGCATCGCCGACATCGCCGAGACCGGTTTCCTCGACGGCCTGATTGTGATCCCGCAGTTCGTGCTCCGCGAATTGCAACTGGTAGCCGACTCCGCCGATTCGCTAAAACGCAATCGCGGCCGCCGCGGCCTCGACATCCTGCAGCGTCTGCAGAAAACTGCTTCGGTGCAGATCCAGATCGTGGAAGACGACTTCCCCACCGTCCGCGAAGTCGATATGAAGCTCATCGAACTGGCCAAGCTGTATGAAGGCAAAATCCTCACCAACGATTTCAATCTCAACAAAGTCGCCCAGTTGCAGGGCGTGGCCGTGCTCAACATCAACGAACTGGCGAACTCGCTCAAGCCCATCGTTCTGCCCGGCGAAGTGATGCGGGTATTCATCCTGAAAGAAGGAAAAGAGTATAACCAGGGCGTCGCCTATCTCGATGATGGCACCATGGTGGTCATCGATAACGCGCGCAAGATGATCGGCAAGACCATCGACATCTCGGTGACCTCGGTCCTGCAAACCACCGCGGGCAAGATGATCTTTGGCAAGTGGGATGAGCGCGGGCCCGTCCGCCACGACGCCAAAGCGGTGGCGCCGCCGTCGATCGCCGTGCCTCCGGCGGCGGCAACCAGCGCACCGCCCTCCGACCCGGCAAAAAAGCCAACCCCCGCCGTGGTCGACCGCGCAGCCGACTAGTCTCTGGGCTTTAAGTGGGACCTGCTCTGGTGGGGGATTCGTTCCCTCCTGTCCTTGATGTTCTGCCCTCGACAACTACTTGGAATCTAAATCCAGGAAAACTTTGCTTCCCTGTACTATACTGATCGCCCCTATGAAGGTGTTTGTCATTGTTCCGGCGGCCGGACTGGGCACGCGCATGGCCCCACCCTCGGGCGCCAAGTCGGCGGAAAGGTCCAGGAAAAAAGCGCCGACCAAACAGTTCAAAGAACTGGGCGGCGTGCCTATTCTTGTCCACACGCTGCGTAAGTTCGCCGCTACCCCTTCCGTCCACGAAATCATCGTCGCGCTGCGCAAGGACGAAATTGCCGGCTTTCGCACCCAGGTCGAAAAGCAGTACCCGGAAATCCTGAGCAAGCGCCTGCAAATGGTCGAAGGCGGCGAGCATCGCCAGGACTCGGTGGCCAGCGCCATGGCCCGCACCGCGGCCGATCCGGAAGACATCGTGTTGGTGCACGATGCCGTTCGCCCGTTCGTTACGCCCGATATCATTGGCAACGTGATCGAGGCCGCGCACAAACATGGAGCCGCGATCGCGGGCTGGCCCGCCGTCGACACCGTGAAGCAGGTGGAACGAACCGCGGACGGCGCACTCATCAAAGCCACCATCCCGCGCGCAAGCATCGTGATGGCGCAAACTCCGCAGGGCTTTCGCTACAGCATCCTGAAGAAAGCTTTTGACGACGCCCTCGCCGACGGCTTCGTCGGCACCGACGAGGCCTCACTGATCGAGCGCGCCGGCCTGCCCGTTGCAGTCGTAATGGGCTCGCCGCGCAATATAAAAATCACCACGCCAGCCGACATGGAGCTGGCAGGGTTCTATCTGAAAATCGGAGCTCAGTAGCGAACTCCAGTAGCGACCTTCAGTACCGAGCTCTTGTGTTTCGTTTCAGGGTGTTTCGTATCAGGGCGTCGCTTTCGTTTCGTAACAGCATCGCTTATGTTTCGTATCAGGGCATCGCCTTAGCGATGCCGTAAGTTCGAAAATCAGACGCCCCTTTAGGGGCTGACCGGAATCAGACTTGAAGCCTGAAATGCGCATCGGCTACGGCTGGGACTCGCACGAATTCAAGTCCGGCATTCCGCTCAAAATCGGTGGCGTGACTCTGCCGCACGCCAAGGGCCTCGGCGGCCATTCCGACGGCGACGTCCTGCTGCACGCCATCACCGACGCGCTGCTCGGCGCCATCGCTGGCCCTGACATCGGAGCGCTGTTTCCGCCTTCCGACCCGCAGTGGAAAAACGCCGACTCCGCCGTGTTTCTGCGCGAGGCTTTGCAGCGCGTCAGGGCCGCGGGTTACGAACTTGCGAACCTGGATTCCACGCTAATCCTGTCCGCTCCCAAAATCGGCCCGCATGCGGACGCGATTCGCAAACACGTCGCCGAGTTGTGCGGAATTCCCTCGGACTGTGTCGGCATCAAAGCAAAAACGCCGGAAGGCATGGGCACGGATAACGCCGTGATTGCGAATGTGGTGGTTTTGCTGACGCTCTTCTAGGTGTGGGGCGGGCGTCCCTCCGGCAAGCTCAGGGCAGGCTCTCGCCCGTCGTTCGCAAGCATCAGCGTCGTGGCCGGGCGGGGACGCCCGGCGCTCTAGCTACTGGCCGACTCCAACTCCCCCGCCAACTCCGCCTGCTTCGCTCTCGCCGCCTCGATGAACGCGCGGAAAATCGCCTGCGCGGACTCCGCCACCTCCGGCCCATCGTTCACACTTCGCTCCGGATGCCACTGCACTGCCAGCACAAAATGTCCGGGAGCGGTTCCTTCCAGAGCTTCAATGATTCCGTCGTCAGGCGACCGCGCCACCACCCGCAGCCCATCGCCCACTGCGTCCGCGGACTGGTGGTGCGAAGAATTCACGGCCAGCGTTTTGCTCGCGCCCACAATCTCCGCCAGCCGCGACCCCGGCTCGATCTTAACCGTGTGCGCCTTCGCCACCGTCCGCCCGGCGCCGTGATTGATCTTCGAATCGACGTTCGCCGACTCGATATCCTGCACCAGCGTCCCCGCCCGGTACACATTCAACGACTGCAGTCCGTAGCAGATGCCCAGCACGGGCTTGCGCATTTTGTAGGCATCTTCCAACAGTAACTCGTCGACCGTGTCTCGTTTGGGGTCAGCGGGCGCCGTTTTCTCGTGGCGATCCGCGCTGTACTTTTGCGGATCTACATCCGACCGGCTGCCGGGCAGCAGAACGGCGTCGCAGCGCTCGATCTGTTTCATCACCTGTGCCGGCGTCTGATCCAGTTCGATGCGCACCGGTTCTCCACCCGCTCCGCGCACGGCTTCTTCATACGGCGGCAGCGCGCGCGCGGCGTATTCGCGATCATCCTCGCGATCCCCGGAATGCGGCACGGGAATGGCAATACGCGGCATATTTCTTTTCGATTCAGACATCTTCAACTTACCCGCTCGATCCCTTCCAGCGTTTTCCGCTGCCGGTAGTTGCGAATTTCCATCCCCAGCGACAGCACCAGCACAATCGCACCCGCAGTGATCGCGCACGGAAACGCGATGTGCCGGTAAGCAAACGTCAAATTGGGCGCAACGTGCCTGACCTGCGAGTACACTACCGTCCCCATAATGCTCAGCAGCAGCGCAACCGCGAACGACAGCGCGGTGAACAGAAACGTCATCGCGAATACACGCGCCGGAATTCCGATCCAGCGCGGACCGTCCGAGCTCGTTTTCGCCATGCTCCTAAGCTACACCATCGGTCCAGACCATCATCGGTCCAGACCATCGCGACTGGCAAGGCGACAGTCGTCCGTCGCCACTGCACGTCCATACGCTACAATACCGCCATGTCGCAAACCGCGTCCGCGATCACCCGCCGACCCGCGGAGATCGTGCAAAACAGCCCGGTTTCACAGGCGCCTAACGGCATCTGTTATGCCCGCTCCGGCGAAATCACGATTGCCGACAACGATCTCGACCGCATGATTGCCGCCGTGCCAGTGCCCGTGGCCGCCGCGCTCAGCCGCAAGGCGTACTACTTCGTGCCACTCACCGTAACCCAGGGCGATGAGACCGTGATTGCCGACCGCTACGACGTTGCGCTCAGCGACAACGCAGTTTGCCATCGCAACCTGGATCTCGGCGACTCACAGTGCGTCTTCATCTCCACCCGCTTGATGGAGGACAAATTTTCGGTGGCGTTCGAGTTCTACATCAACGTCGGGCACGCGCTGGTCGAACGCGCTGGCGTATCCCAGAATTTCGCCGACTTGGCCTGGCAGCAAGTGGGATCCGGGGCACGCGGCGAAACTTCACTGGACGCATGGGAGGCGCGCAAACTCGCCACCGCCCACGGTCCCGACGCGGAGAGATTTAAGAACGATTATCTTACAGCGAGCTTCGCGGATGCGATTTCCATCTATCTGCTCTCACTCTACCTCGACGTCGATTACTACGATCTGCGCGAGCGCGACTATCCGCTGCTGGCCCCAGTTCCCATGGCCGAACGGCTCCGCAAGATCGCCGAAATCTTTCCGCCCAACCCCGGATTCGAATTCAACATTTACTACCGGCGGCGTGCTTAGCAATAGAAAACAATGGAGAGGCCGGGGGTGGACCCGGTCCCTGTTCTTCCATCTCTACTCCCTCGCTCGGAGTAAAATAACCCGGAGTCGCCTATGAAAAATTCTGATATGTCCCACCCGCTGTATGAAGTTGACCCGCAGATCGCCAACGCTATCGACAACGAGGTCCGCCGTCAGCACGAAGGACTGGAGCTGATCGCTTCGGAAAACTTCGTGAGCGAAGCTGTGCTCGAGGCCGCCGGTTCCGTGTTCACCAACAAATATGCGGAAGGCTATCCCGGCAAGCGCTATTACGGCGGATGCGAATTTACCGACGTGGTGGAAGAATTGGCGCGCGAGCGGGTCAAGAAACTTTTTGGTGCGGAACATGCCAACGTGCAGCCGCACTCGGGATCGCAGGCCAATCAAGCAGCTTACGCGGCGGTGCTGCAGCCCGGCGACACGATTCTTGGTTTGAATCTGGCTCATGGCGGGCACCTCACACATGGGCATCCGCTGAATTTCTCGGGCAAAACATACAAGATAATTCCGTACGGCGTGACCAAAGAAACCGAGACAATCGATTACGACGACCTGGAGAGGATCGCCACCGAGCAGCGCCCTAAGCTGATTATCGGCGGCGGCAGCGCTTATCCGCGGATCATCGATTTCGCCCGCATGCGTCAGATTGCGGACAAAGTTGGCGCAATCTATTTGGTCGATATGGCGCACTTCGCGGGCTTGGTGGCGGGTGGAGCGCATCCATCGCCGGTACCGCACGCGCAAATCGTGACTTCGACCACGCATAAGACGCTGCGCGGGCCACGTGCGGGCATGATCCTGAGCAAGCAGGAATTTGCGGCGCCGATCGATAAGACGGTCTTCCCCGGAATACAGGGAGGACCGTTGGTGCACATCATTGCCGCCAAGGCGGTGTGCTTCCTCGAAGCGTCGCAACCGAGTTTCCGCGACTACGCCCGGCAAGTTGTGGCCAATGCGAAGGTGATGGCCGAGACGCTGGCGGCGGACGGCTATCGCATCGTCTCCGGGGGAACGGACACGCACCTCATGCTGGTGGACGTGTTTGCCAAAGGCATGCTGGGAAGTGAGGCTGAGAAGGCGCTCGGTGTGGCCGGCATTACGGTCAACAAGAACGCGATTCCGTTTGATACGAATCCACCCATGAAACCGAGCGGCATTCGCATTGGCTCTCCGGCCGTGACCACGCGCGGCATGAAAGAAGTGGAGATGCGGCAGATCGCGCACTGGATCGCGGAGGCGCTCGACCATCGCACGGACGCCGCGGTGCTGGGGAGAATCCGCAAGGAAGTGCTGGCGCTGGCGGAGGAGTTTCCGCTGTATGCCGAGCGGCGGGCGCGCGCGCAGGCCGAAGTCAGGGCATAGGCTGCGACTGCATTCGGCGCCAGAGAAGCAAAGCTAAAACGACAGGGGTCGCAGAGGAACACAGGGAAAGCCTAAGTGCGAAGAGCAGGTCTCGTGTTCCCGGCCCATTCCCGGCTTGAATGTGAGGCTGCCTC
>JBEKFN010000279.1:0-5945 GCA_050013295.1 Terriglobales bacterium | reverse complement strand
GGTTCCATATTCAATCTGATCATGGAAGAGGTTATTAAAGTAGGTCGCGTTCAGGGCCCAGCGGCCGGCGAACAAATTTTGCTGGAAGCCGGCTTCGAAGGCTCGGGTACGCTCCGGTAAAAGACCAGGGTTCGCGACGTAGAATGGAAGACTGGCAAAAGTCTGATACAGAGCTGGTTCCATGAACCCCGTGGCATAGGAAAAACGCAAACGCGTTCCTGAAAAAACTTCGCCGCCGCGCAACGCCAGCAGAGTTAGAGCAACCCGTGGCACGCCCGTATTGCCGAATGCGCTGTTGTGGACAAAACGCCCTCCCGCGATGACGGACAGCCTGCCTAACGTGAGCTGCTGTTGCAGGTATGCATCCTGCTCGAGACGTTGACCGGGAGTTTGTGCGCCATAGCTGCCAACAAATCCGTTTTCGTTTTCGATGCGAACGCCGAAGGTAGAGTGTGTCGAGATTTGCTCAGAGGTTCGCTCGGAGTAATCGCCCTGGTATTCAAATCCAGCGTGATTGATGTCGTTGTACGTATGACCCGGAAAGTCGTCGTAGTTGAGAGGATTGCTGCTGAAGTTTACGTCGGTGTAGCGGGAGAGGTAGTCGAAGCCGGTGAAGCGGTGTTGCCAGCCGGAGGGCGCGCCGACAGTGAGCTCCACGCTTCCTAGAAGATTGTTCTGGTGCGACCATTCGCTGGGGTTGGGCTGCAGAAGCGGATCGCCGTTAAAACTCCACTCCCCGGGTACACCGGTGTAGCTGTTGGAGTGGCGGACCCGGAGTCGCAGCGCAATTTGATCGGTAATCGCCACGCCGATATTCGCGCCCTCGAGCGAATCCGAGTACGCGTCGTTTACGCCCTGTCCGTTGGTGTTGAACTGGTTGCCAAAAAAGTTATAGTCGAAGCGCCGGTGGGCGCCCGCCAGAGACGCGTAGCCGTTGGCCGTTCCGAAATTTCCTCCATCGGCGCCGAAGCGGAGTTCGGGGACGGGAGTGCTCCCGGTGCGAGTCCACACCTGCGCTACGCTGGTCATGGCATCGGAGCCGTATAAAGTGCTCTGCGCGCCCCGCACAAATTCCAGGCGATCGGCTTGCGCCAGGGACAGAGTGCCAAAGTCAAAGGTTTCGCCCGGATTATCGATGGCCACTCCATCGACAATCACTTTGTTGTAGGTGGACTCGCCGCCGCGAACAAAAAGAGACGAGATTCCGCCGCGTTGCCCGGCTGTGTTCACGACCGCGCCCGGCAGGAAGCGCAGGGCGTCGTCCGCGGCAATCGGCTGCATGACTTCCAACTGCTGGCTGCTCAGAGTGTCAACCTGGGCGCCCGCGGCCTGGCTTGGAACGGGAGTGCGGGTCGCGGTGACGACTACGGTTTCCGCAGCCGTTGCCACGCGGAGCTTGATGGTGATGACTTCGGTGGTGGGGGAAACGTCCAGCGTCACCATTTCCGCCGCGAAGCCTGGAGCCAACACCTGGACACGGTAAGCACTAGATGCCGCTTGGCGAAAAATCGCGAGCCCCTCGGCGGACGTGCTTTGAATGGCAGCGGGAGCGGGCTTGCCCAGTTTGAGCAATTGGACCTCGGCCCGAGCGACGGCGGCGTCTTGCGGATCGACGACTTTAATTTTGATTTCGGCGGAAACGATGGGCGTCAGGATGGACAGCAGACCGATGGCCAACACAAACTCGATGGCCAAAAAAATGATACTAGCGAACGAACGCGAACTGCGCATGCACGTCTCCTTTATCACGCGAAAGGGTTGTGTGGACGGTTCACGCCGGTCTCCTGGCTTTGCGAGTCAGGATGTGAGCTTGCGCTCGAATGAGCTTTGGCCCTGCATCCGGTTACTACAATCGGCCTTCCCAGGTTGTCATTTTCAGATACCCCAGTGACCGGTTGCGGCTTCCTCGCTTACAGTTGCGCGGCAGCGCGGGAATTGCACCCGCTTCCCATAGCGCCAGCGTGTCGCCGGCCTACGATCATGCGCGAACCTAATTTTGAGAAAGAGCAAAAACAGCAGCCCTGCAAATCTACCGGGCAATTCGATACAAAGTCAATCGCTGGTGGAGGGACGGGCGTCTCGCGAGCCTGCCCTGAGCGCAGTCGAAGGGTCGAGTCGGGTGGCGGGCGGGACGCCCGGCTCTCCACTTGCTAGTTCTTTATGACAGGGAACTCCCGCGATCCTACTTGCGCGACGTGCTCCTCGGCGAAGCGGGTGACGCGCTCTAGCGCCGCCTGCAATTGCCGCTGAAACTCAGCCATCTGCGCGTCCATTTCCGCCTCGGCAGCTTCGGCGGGAACTCGCACCTTGGCGCTGAAGCGCACCAGCGCCTTCGAAAATGGCTTGGGGATCATCAGCGCATCCCATGTATTCAGCACCCAGGCATCACTTAGCGCCACGTAGAACGCCGCCATCGGAAATGCGCTGGCGCGCGCCAGCAGCACAGGGCCCGGCTTGGCCACGTATTTCGGGCCGCGTGGACCGTCGATCGTAAAGGCCACCAGGTTGCCCTGTTCCAGTTGGCTTCGCAAGCCGAGCAGGGCTTTCGCGCCGCCGCGGCTGCTCGACCCTCGCACCGCGACGAAGCCTAGTTTTTCAATGGTCCGCGCGATGTATTCCCCGTCGAAGCTGCGGCTCACCATGACTGCGATCCCGGTCTTTCTCCATAGCCACGCTCTCGGGAACACGGCCCGGTGCCAGAAAGAGTAGATCACCGGTTTTTCATAAATCGCGTCCGGCGGCGAGGGCGGCTCTTCCCACGATATGGAATAGCGAAGAGTCGGACCGATCAGCGAAATGGCCAGATAGGTCGCCCAGCTGATGAACCACAAACGGATTCTTTGCCCGAGCGAGAATCGGAGCGTTTCCAAAACGGAGGGCGGCTCAGGCTCGACGGCGGCGGAAGAAGAACTCACGCGGATATTGTAGCCGGGGAAGGTTTAACTGAAAGCCGACAGCCGAGAGCTGACAGCGGCGTTTTACGCTTCCAGGTAGGCCTCGATCCACTCTTTCAGCCGTTGGCGCCGTTCGTCGGTCGGGTCAAAACGAATTCCGAAGTTCTTGTTGCTTTTCTTCCACGTGACGTACCCGCGCACCCAGACGCGCGGCAGCGTCAGCAAAGAAAACGACACTTCCACCAGGCTCCCTTGTTCGGGCACGTGATTGCCTTTGAGCGACATTCCCCCCGAACTGATCTCCTGGCTGGTGGTGGTTATGCGGTCACCGTCGGCCATCACAACCCCAACCTCCGTCATGACGGGGATGCGCACATAGCGGCGGAATTCGTGCAGCACCAACATTCGAGTCGAGCGCACCAGCTTCATCGCCGCGGAGCGCTCCAACGGCTCATGAAACACCGCGTTGATGCACAACTTCGAATAACGCATGGCATCCTGCGCGGTGCCGCCCAGCCCGTAAATGACGATCCGGTTGTTGGAAGCCGATCCTCGCGCCATCTCGATGATGCTGCCGGCTGCTTCTCCCAGGGGCAAAACGCAGGCCTCGAACTTTTCGCGTTGCAGTCGATCCGCGTGCTCGCGCGCAATCGAAACCGTTTCGATTCCATATTGACGGAAACACTCCGTGATCAGCTGCGCGGACGCCTCACGCAAATCAAACAGCGCGACGCGCGCAACCGTCTTGCGATGCACGGGAGAGGGGGCGGGAACGGCAGCAGTCGAAGTAGGCATTAGTCCCAGGGATGAACTCCTCTGAAACCCCATTCTGGCGGGTCTTTTCGCGGCTGCATAGGTTTCGGAAGGGCGTAGCCCCTGTCCTAAAGTGCCATTACGAAAGCTGTCCTTGGGTCCATTGCACCCTGCTCCCTTCGTTTCTCTTCCGCTTTGTAGAGACGGGGCTTGCCCCGTCTAGGAGACGCGGCAAGCCGCGTCTCTACCTGTGTTCAGGTAAGATGTTGCCATCCTTTGAGTTGGTAGCCTTAGTTCAGAAAATGATCGCGCTCAACGACATCCAGTCGGCCCTGGGCCGTATTCGCAACTTTATCTACCTCTCGCCCTGCGCGCGTTCGGAGACGTTTTCTGAATCCACCGCCAACCACGTCTATTTGAAGCTCGACAACCTGCAGCGAACCGGCTCTTTCAAGGAGCGCGGCGCGCTGAACAAGTTGCTCCTGCTCAGCCCCGAAGAACGCGCCCAGGGCGTGATCGCGGCCTCGGCCGGAAATCACGCCCAAGGCGTGGCCTACCATGCCGGCAAGCTCGGCATCCGGGCCCAGATTTTCATGCCTCTGACCACGCCTCTGATCAAGGTCTCGGCAACGCGCGGTTACGGCGCCGATGTGGTTTTGCACGGCGCCAACTACGACGAAGCTTTTGAAGAGTCCGTACGCCGCAGCCAGGCTGAGCACCTCACCTTCGTGCATGCCTTCGATGACGACGCCGTCATCGCTGGGCAGGGCACCATCGGTCTGGAACTCATGGAGCAGCATCCGGCCCTGGAAGCCGTCATCGCCCCCATCGGCGGCGGAGGTCTGATTGGCGGCATCGGCTGCGCGCTGAAAGAATCGAATCCCAAGATTCAAGTTTTCGGAGTTCAGCCCTCGCGCCTGCCGTCGATGAAAGTTGCCGTCGCGGAGGGTAAGCCGGTGACGCTTATGGCGGCCTCCACCATCGCCGATGGCATTGCCGTGCGCCGCGCGGGAGACCGCACGCTGCCGCTGGTTCAGAAGTACGTGGACGACATCGTTACCGTCGAAGAGGAAGAAATCGCTAACGCCATCCTGCTGCTGCTGGAGCGCGAAAAAACTCTGGCCGAAGGCGCGGGCGCGGCAGCCATCGCCGCTCTGGTCAATCGCAAGCTGCCCTTGGTCGGGAAGAAAGTTGCGGTGCTCGTCTGCGGCGGAAACATTGACGTTACGCTGCTTTCACGCATCATCGAGCGCGGCCTCGTCAAAGATGGACGTCTGGTGCGCCTGCGCGTCCATCTGCCCGATTATCCCGGCGCGCTCCATCGCCTGACATCGATCCTGGCGCAGCATCGCGCCAATATCGTCGAGACGGACTACGACCGCGCTTACCACGGCGTGGGCCTGGGCGAGACCGCGATCGAAATCACCATGGAAACCCGCGGGCCCGACCACATTGCGGAAATCATCTCGGCGCTGGGCGCTGCGGGATATACGCAAGAGCGCGTGCTGTAGAAAGTAGCTACTGGTAGTGAATCGTTCAGACTCTCACCGATCGACACAATGGTTGCGCAGTAACATAAGTGAGCCACGCATGACAAAGGATGTATTCCGACGGGACAAAGTACAGGGGGGCAGATCGTGACTAAGAGTTCCTTCCTCATAACTATCTGCGTCACGCTCCTCTGCCGTGGAGGCATTGCTCAGAACACCGCCGCGTCGCAGCCAACGACACCCGATGCGCAGGTGCGGCTCGGCAATGACTACTTGGACAAGAAGGATTATTCCTCGGCAATGATTTGGTTCCGCAAGGCAGCGGGGCGAAGCAATCCGGTGGCCGAAAACAACATTGGTTGGCTCTACGAGAATGGCTTTGGGGTGAAGCAGGACTATACGGAGGCAATGAACTGGTTCCGCAAGGCAGTCGGTGAAAACTACGCGGAGGCTCAAAATAACATTGGCTGGCTCTACCAAAATGGGTGGGGAACCAAGCAGGACTACGCCGAAGCAATGACTTGGTATCGCAAGGCAGCGGATCAGGGCAACGTTAGGGCGAACACTAACATCGGATTTCTCTACAATGGCGGTCTTGGAGTCAAACAAGACTATTCTGAGGCGGCGAAATGGTACCGGACGGCTGCCGAGCAAGGGAACGTGAAGGCGCAGGTTTATCTTGGTCGGCTCCATCAAAATGGGTCAGGAGTTGAACAGAGCTACTCCGAAGCGATGGCCTGGTACAGCCGAGCAGCCGACAAGGGCGACAGTGACGCTGAGAATGCCATTGGGTACCTTTATCAGCAGG
>JBEKFN010000278.1:0-5955 GCA_050013295.1 Terriglobales bacterium | reverse complement strand
CGTTTTGCGGAGAAAATCCGTCAGACGTTGCGCCGCGCACGCGGAAGAGGTCTGAAGCAGGTCATCGAGCAACTCAACCCCGTATTGCGAGGATGGGTGGCGTACTTCCGGCTCACCGAAGTGAAAGGTGTGTTGGCAGAACTCGATGGCTGGATCAGACATAAACTGCGAGCGCTGCTCTGGCGGCAGTGGAAGTGCAATCACACACGGGCGAAGACCCTGATGCGTCGTGGGCTGAGCGAGCCACGTGCGTGGCAGTCGGCCACCAACGGACGCGGTCCATGGTGGAACGGCGGCGCTTCGCATATGAATGCCGCCTACCCGCAGTCTTGGTTCGACCACATGGAACTGGTCTCGCTGCTGGACACCCAGCGGCGCTTCTCGTCTGCTTCATGAACCGCCGGATGCGGAACCGCACGTCCGGTGGTGTGGGAGGACGGCGAGGGTGACCTCGCCTCCTACCCGATTGCACGTCCTCCTATGGACACGGGAGTGTGAGGAGGGGTACCCTCCGGCGGGGAATGCGGAGGGTGCGTTGCGGGCGGGCTGTATTCGCGAGAGCCGATCGGGAAGGTGCGCGGGCAAGAGTGCTCGCGCCACACCAGACTGATCAGGCCACTAGCGACAGGGGCATGTTGCTCAACTGGGAGGAGTCCGCGCCGCCGAGTGCGAACTGTTGCAGTTGTTGCTGCAGGGTAGCGTAGGCCTGTTGAGCGCCGGCAAGGTTGCTGGAGGTGAGGCTCTGGCCGATCTGGTTGAGATCCTGGAGCAGGGAATTCTGGCTGCTTGAGTCTCCGCTTCCGCCTCCGCTGCTGAGATGGTGGTGATGGTGGAAGTGGTCGGTTGAGAGATGGTTCTGGAGATCCTGTTGAACCGTGGAGAAATCCTTTTGCGCGGCGGAAAGGTTGCCGGACTGGAGATCGGTGCTGAGCTGGTTGAAGGCTTGCGCAACGGGGTTGGAAGGGGAGCCAGCAGAAGTGGAGCCAGTAGTGGTGGCGGGCTGCGAAAAGGCTGCCTGCAAAGTGGCGAAATCGGACTGCGCGGCCGACAGGTTGCCGGACTGGAGAGCCTGCCCAAGCTGTTGCATTTCCTGTTGGTAAGGATTGCTGGCGGCACCGATTTGGTATTGATTGGAGCTGCTGTTCAAAATCGCGGAGATGGACATTGATGTACCTCGATGTAAAGTTTGCAAGCGTTCGGCGGGGAATTGGCTGGCAGCAAGATTGGCGCTCGTAGCCGGCGAAGTTCCGAGTGAACCTGGCGGTGTTGGAGCACGCACGGTTCCATTTGGCGCGGGGCGAAGTTCGGAGAAGTGGTAGAGCGTTTTGCGGTGGTTGCGGCGAATGGCCCTCGGCCAGATAGCGCGGTGCGGTGGCGGGTGGGCAAAGTGTGCCGGGCTTGGGGTAGGCAACAGTTGCCGGGCTGGCAATCGTGTCCAAAGCTATCCAGGACCAACTTAATCAGAGTTTCCCGAAACCCAATTCTTGAAACCGAACTCAGAAACAGTAAACTTGTCGGCATGGCGCGAAACTTCAAAGACTTGACGGAGCGCGAAATTCTGGCGCTGGCGATTTCACTGGAAGAAGAGGACGAGCGGGTGTATGCGGATTTTGCCGATGGGCTGCGGGAGACGTATCCGGCGACGGCGAAACTGTTCGATGACATGGGCGCGGAGGAGTCGGGGCATCGGGCATCGCTGATCGCAACTTATCGGGAACGCTTCGGGGAACACATTCCGCTGATCCGGCGGCAGGATGTGAAGGGGTTTGTGCACCGGCGGCCGTTCTGGCTGACGCGTCCATTGAAGATTTCGGAGGTGCGGAAGCAGGCGGAGATTATGGAACTGGAGACGCGCCACTTCTATCAGAAGGCGATGGGGCAGGTGACGGATGCGGGGGTCCGGAAGCTGCTCGGCGATCTGGAGGAAGTCGAGCGCAAGCACCAGGTGGCGGCGGAGGCGATGTCGGAGAGCATCACGCAGACGGTCAAAAAGACGGAAGACGAAGCGCAGCGGCGTCTGTTTGTCCTGCAGATTGTTCAGCCGGGGCTGGCCGGGCTGATGGATGGTTCGGTGTCGACGCTGGCTCCAGTGTTCGCGGCGGCGTTTGCGACGAGGAGCAGCAACGATGCATTTCTGGTGGGGCTGGCGGCATCGATTGGGGCCGGAATCTCGATGGCGTTCGCGGAGGCGCTGTCGGATGATGGATCGTTGACAGGGCGCGGGCGCCCGGTGCTGCGCGGTGCGGTGACGGGATTGATGACGGCAGCGGGCGGGATTGGGCATACGCTGCCTTTCCTGATTAAGGATTTCCATGTGGCGTTTATGGCGGCGGTGATTGTCGTGGCGGCGGAGTTGGCCACGATTGCGTGGATTCGGAATCGGTATATGGATACTCCGCTGCTGTCGGCGGCGTTTCAGGTGGTGGTGGGCGGAGTGCTGGTGTTTGCGGTGGGGATTTGGATTGGCAGCTCTTGAGGGAATTTGTAATTGAGTAATTTGTAATTGGTAATTTGAAAGAACAAAGTCAAAAGAAAAACTCTGCGTCCTGGCGTCCTTGCTGGTGATCTATTTTAGGAACGATCGCGTTTAGGAACGATCGCGTTCTAGGTTGCCCAGGGTTACGCCGCTATGGAAGCTACGGTTCGTCCTCCCGCATGGAAGACCTTGCTGGCGTTCGCCATCATTTACTTCGTCTGGGGCTCGACCTTCCTGGCCATTCGCGTGGGGGTGCGTGAGGTCCCGCCACTGGTTCTTGCCAGTATGCGGTTTGTCGTCGCTGGAGGCGTGCTTTTCGGGTGGATGCGGCTGTCCGGCACGCCGTCTCCTTCGCGTCGCGAGTGGCTGGCGGCTTCGGTTCTCGCGGTTTGTATCTTTGTGGTCGATTACGGCCTGCTGTTCTGGGCCGAACAACGCGTGCCTTCGGGAATTGCTGCCGTGATGCTCGCGACCATCCCGGTCTTCATGGCGCTTTCGGAGATCCTCATTCTGCGGACGCAGCGGCTTACGTTGCGGCTGGCGCTGGCTCTTGTGGTGGGGATCGGTGGTGTCGCGGTTCTAGTCAGCCGGTCACTGAGCCAAAGTTTCGGCGAAGCTCCTATCGATCGTGCGGGAGCGGTCGCGCTGGTGATTGCTGCGATAAGCTGGTCGATTGCTTCGGCGCTTACCCGCAAGCTGCCATTGCCCGCGTCAAAAGTCATGAGTTCCGGAGCGCAGATGCTAGCCGGAGGAATCCTGCTGGCGCTGACGGCGGCACTCCTCGGCGAGTTCCGCGGATTTAATATTCGGGCGGTCTCGCGCGGCGCCTGGTACGCGCTCGCCTACTTGATAGTGGCCGGCTCCATCGTTGGTTTTACCGCCTATGTCTGGCTCATCCATCATGAATCGCCGACGAAGGTTGGCACGTACGCTTATGTCAACCCGGTAGTGGCCGTGATCGTCGGCTACTTCCTTGGAGGTGAGACCGTCGGCCCTAGAACCTTGCTCGGAACACTGCTGGTGCTGGTCAGCGTGGTTGTGATCACCACAACTCGTGCCCGGAAGCCCGCCGCCGCGCCCTTGGCGGAAGCATTGCCGGAAGCGGCGGAAACGTAGTCCACGACATAGCCCGCCGCCATCTCAAGCCGGGAGCACCGCCGGGAACACCTTGCTTGGGCTTAAGTGCTCATGGTTCGATGCGGTCATTTCGCGGGGATCTTCGCTGGGGCCAGGATGCGCTCGATTTGGCGGATGTGGTTGATATCGTGCCCGGCTACCATGCGGACGATGTGCTCGATGGATTCCTGGCCGCGCTCGGCATGCTGGCCGTACTGCTTCCACTGATCGGGAGAAAGCGATTTGAGGAGCGCAATATTGGCTTCGCGTACTACGCGGTGCAGTTCGATGGATTTGCGGGGATCGCGTTTTTGGTAGTGTCCGGCGATGACCCAGGCGTTCTGATCGTAGGCCTGGACGGGGGTTCCGGGGGCTCCGAGGATGGAGCGCATGCGCCAGCCGATTACGATTTCGCCGTCAGCGAGGTGAGCGAGGATTTCGGCGACGGACCATTTGTCGGGGGAGGGGCGCTTCCGGAGTTTGGCGGTGGGGACGCCCTGGATGAGGCGAGCGAGTTTTTTTGAGGTGGCGGATTGGACTTTGAGAGGGTCCTGTCCCTGGGCGTTGGCTAGAATGCGCTGCGTGTATTGCTGAGCGGTTTCGGACATTTGGAATCTCCTTTTTGGCTCAGCCCCTAAAGGGGCGTCCTAATTTCCAAGAACCTCGGCATTCGCTCAAGCGATTTCCTGATGCGAACCTCGCGTTCTGAGACCTCTTAACATAACTTCTAATGCAGCGCTGTACCACTGAAAAGTCGGTCGTGGTCTTGTTGCTGAGCCTAGAGCTTCGGGCAAGCCAGTTGCCCGGCAGTTCGCAGCTAACGAAAGGGCATGGAAAAAGCCGATTGGAAAATGGTTTAGGAGTGCTGTATCGTTGACCGAAAGTCAAAACAATTTAAGGGGAGTTGGGCCATGGAAGGAATTACGAGCAGTCTGGCGAAGCCGGTGGAGATGAGGCGGGACGGGAAGCCGCGTCCGCGCTCGGAAGCGAAGCGGGCGCGGATTGTGGAGGCGGCGATCGGGCATTTTGCCGAGCGCGGGTATAGCGCGGCGCGGGTGGAAGATATTGCGGCGCAGTTGGGCATTGCCAAGGGGTCGGTGTTCCAGCACTTCAAGAGCAAGGACGGATTGTTCCTCGAGGCGTACAAGAAGGCGGTGCAGTCGTTTCCGAAATATATGCAGGCTTCGGCAGCGGCTCTGGAACGGGGATTTTTCGAGGTGTTGCGCTACTGGCTGGCGCGTACCGAGAACATGGTGCGGGATAACTGGTCATCGTACCGAATTTATCTGATCGGCAATTATGGGACGGATCTGGCGCTGCGCCGGGAGATCAACCGGTTTCTGGTTGTGGAGGATCCTTACGGATGGCGTGAGTTTGTGGGTTTTGGAGTCAAGCGGGGAGAGTTGCGGACGGATCTGGATGTGGACATGACCGGATCGATCCTAGAGTGGACGATGGACCGGTTTCAGGATGCGCTGCTGACGGAAGAGTTAGATCCGGGACTGTTTCGGAAGTCGGGACCGGTTCCGGAGGAGAAAGAAGAGCGGATTGAACAGTTTGTGGAATTGCTGCGGCGCGCGGTTGGGTCGGAGAGAGCACAAGCAACTAGGAAGAAAGAATGAGGCTGATTACCAAGGCGATGTTGGTCACGTCCATGACCGCCGCAGTCGCACTCACTGCCTGCGGCGATACCAAATACCAGCCTCCCGCGATTGCGGTTACGTTTAGCCCTTATTTTCCGCCTCCCACTTCGCTCAACACGGACTCCACGACAGGCATCGCAGCAGTCGTTGCGAACGACCCCAAGAATGGCGGCGTGAATTTCACTTGCGTCCCCGCCGGAGATTGTGGCTCGTTCAATCCAGCCCAGATAGCCAGCAATGTTCCGACCTGTTACCAGGCCCCTGGCACGGTTCCAAGCGGCTCCAGCGTAACCTTAACCGCAACCTCAGTAAGCGATCCCGCTAAATCCATCTCGTCGTCCCCGATCACCATTTCGAGAGGAGACCCCGTGTCAGGCTGCACGTCGTGACGGGAGGTCGGTTCCAAAGCAGAGAGCAAGAATGCTTTTTCTGAGAACTGAGAACCGAGAACGGTCAACTGAGAACTGATAGCTGAGAAGCAGCCGTCATTTGACTTCCCGCGACTTTCTGCGCAGAATAGAAGTAGTTCTTTGCAGGCCCATCCCACCAGTGGGGGCGTCACGGATTCGACGGAGATGCTTGCGGCCAAGAGGCATGTCGGGGTGCACACACCCGTAATCGCGTGCAAAATGATAATTGCCAATCAACAGATGGCATACGCAGCCTAATTCGTTAGGCCGCCGTTCTCCGCAGCTTTGCCCGTGGGCTGCGAGCGAACGT
>JBEKFN010000277.1:0-5959 GCA_050013295.1 Terriglobales bacterium | reverse complement strand
TGCGGCGCGCGATTCATGTACGAGTCGAGCGAGTCGGTGGTTGCGAAGCGGAGGGCCTGGTGGACGGCCTGGGTATGATTGGCGGCAAGCATGGAGTGCGCATCGACTCCGAAGCCTAGATAGGGCTGGCGTGTCCAATACTTCAAGTTATGGCGCGACTGGTTACTTTGTGATTCGCCGTTTTGCGAATGCGGGGCGGTGCGGGCAAAGTTGGAAATTTCGTACTGCGCGATGCCGGCGGAAGCGAGCATCTGGCATGCCTGCTGGTAGAAATCCGCGGTCGCGTCGTCATCGGGCACGAAGTGGGCGTGGTAGCGGGCGCCTCCCGCGATCAGTTCCCTGCCCAGGCGAGAATCCTCGTCTACTTCGAGCATGTAGACGCTCGCGTGCGGAACGCCCGTGGCAATCGTCTCCGATAGCGAGAAGGCCCAGCTTTCGGCCGTCTGGTGCGGCAACCCGGCAATCAGGTCGATGTTAATGTTGGCGAGGCCGGCCGCGCGCAGGCGGCCAATCTCTTCGAGAACGGTCGCGCGTTTGTGCAGCCGTCCCACGGACTGCGCTTCCTGATCGACAAACGACTGCACGCCCAGGCTCACCCGGTTCACGCCGCATTGCAACAAGGTTTCGATGAGAGCGGGAGTAAGCGTGCCGGGAGCGCATTCGACCGTGATCTCGGCATCCGGAGTAACCGCAAAGTGACCGCGCACGGCGGCAAAGATGCGCCGCAACTGAGCGGCCTCGAGGATCGACGGAGTTCCTCCGCCGAGATAGATGGAGTCGGCGGTCTCATCGTACGTACATCCGTGCGCAGCTCCGAGCGCACATCCCAGCTCCGATGCAAGCTGGCGCGAGTTGGCGATATCTTCCAGCAGGCGGGCAACGTAATTTTCGTAAGCCGACTTCGAGAAGACGTCGGAGGCGAAGTTGCAGTAGCTGCATTTGGTCCGGCAGAACGGGATCGAGATGTAGAGGCCGAGGGGCATGTTTTGCTTTATTCTATGGGACGGGGCCAGGGGCGGTGGTCCCTTGCGGTGGCTTAAAATGAAGTAAGGGATCCCTCAATCAAATGGCACGTGGCATGGTTACGAGAACAAATATGAGCGCTGAGCAGATTGATCTTTTATGCAATAACTGCGGCCAGGCGTTTTCAGCCTTTCTGCACGAGATGGCCGATCACAATGCCAAGGTCACATCCTGCCCGAATTGCGGGAAGGTCCATGATGTCAAGCCTCCGAAGACTACCAAGCCGGTTGCGAGGGCGCGACCGATCAAAAAGACTATCAAGACGATTTAGCAGGCTGCGGAAAAAGAGTGCTTCTTACTCTTTGCTTGCTTATCTCTTCATTGTTTGTTTTCCGGCTTGCGATGGAAAAAAATGCGGGCGGCGTCGCGGACGCCCGCTTCGCAGTGTTAGCTTGCCGAGTTAGTTCGAGGTCGCCTGCGGCGGTTCTGCCACAAGACCGGCAAAGAACGCTAGATTGCCTTTGTTGTTGGGGTCTTCCAGCAAAAGACCGCGCGTGACCAGCGGCACCGCTGTGGTGTCCCCGGCCAGCGCGCTCAGGCCGCTCAGATTAAAGAACAGAGTGCCGTTGCCGGTGTAAACGGTCACCGGGCCGCCGGCAGCGTAGCCTACCAAGCCGTTGTTCGCGAGCTGAAAGGATCCGGCGTTGCCGTTGGTAACGGTGACGCTTCCCGGCACGAACAGGCCGTAGACCCCCTGGCGCCGCAGCGAAATCATCCGCGGCGTAAACGTGGAGTTCACGTAGCTGCCGCCGATGAAAATTCTCTGGCCAACTTCAATGGAAGTGTTGTTAAACAACGCGTTGGCGAGCGGGCCATCGAGGAAGCAGATCTCATACTCGCTGTTGGACACCGCGCTGATGTCGATATTGGGCTGGACGGTGTCCACCTCGCTGACGAGGTCTGCGCCCGTTTCGCCCACCCACATGGTCACTGACTGCGCTTGGCCCGCACCGTTGCTCGTCACCTGTAGAACGCGCCCGGAGAGGAACGATTCGGCGGTGGTGATGACTTCTACGCCGCTGGCCATCAGGCTGCCATCCGCCTGAAATGCGCCTTGGACCCCGACAATCGCCGGAGCGGCGAGGTCGGTCATGTTCCAGCCACTGTTGAACTGCGTGCTGTCGTTGACATACACCGTCAATTGGCGCCCGTAAGGCCCTTGCATGACAAATGAGTTATTGGCGGTAGTCACCGAAACCAGCCCACCGGTCAGATCCGTAACCTGGCCATCAGGATCGCTCGCCTTAGTCGCTTTTATATAAATGACCGGATTCACGGCGCCGGAGATTTGTCCGTTGCTGACGGCCAGGGATTGCCGGACGTCGAATTCCATTTTCAGGCCGGCGAGGCCATTGCTTCCCACCACCATTGGTGTGGGGAAGTTGACCGTCAATGTGTAAGGAGACTGGGGCAGCGTACCGGGCATCGGAGTCACCACCGGCGGATTCTGGCTCATATCCACCCAAGAAATGACCGGGTTCGCCAGCACGAAGGTCGCGCTGCTGTAAGTGTCGGCAGGAACGGAGTTGAAGGCAAGCGGGGACCGCAGGCCTAAGAGGCGGGCGAAATCCACGGTAGTCGGGGCCGAGATCGCCTGCGGCGAATGGTTCTGGCCATTCAGGGTGATGGAGTTGATGGTGAGGTCAAGGCCCACTACAGAGGGCAAGGGCGCATCTTCGCCGGTGACGAACACGTTGCCGGACTGCGACTGTCCAGGATTGGGGTTCGAGGAGTTAGACCCGCAACCAACGAGCATGAAGGTTGCGAGCAGGGCTGCAGCGGTCAATGCAAGGAATCTTTTCATGCCAAGCTCCGGTTGAATAAGCTTTGGGGAAGAAAGCCATTTGTCGTACGGATATGGAAACACGCTCAATTCAGGAAAGTCGCGTAACCACGATGTATTACTTCTGGGGAGTCGGTCCGCGCGTCCGCCGCGATTACCCTTGATTTTGAGTAAGTTAGATAGGCATGTGAGGAGGAAGATTACTCGGGCATGTACCACGGAATTTCTTTTTGCTCCTGCAAAGACCCTCCGGAATTCCCTCCGTTCCATTACGTCCGCCTCCGGCGTTGCAGAGCGGGCCCGAGCTTTGCTCGACCTGCACGGGCGAGGCGCCCATCCCCACACGAGCTCAATCTTTTCCATCCTGATCGGCGGCTTGGCCATCTACTTCGAGTAATGGTTTTGGGGTAATCTTTATTGGGGAGATCTTCAGTTACGGTGATCTCTCGCGCCACCGATGGCCTCCAATCAGGAAGAAGAAGTATTAGGGAAAGCCTACGACGGCCGGCTGATGCGGCGGCTGCTTACGTATCTGCGTCCTTACAAGTGGCACGTGGTGGTGGCACTGGCGGCGATCATCCTGAAGTCGGCGGCGGACGTGCTGGGGCCGTTTCTCACCAAGATTGCCATCGATAAATACCTGGCGAAGTCGCCGAACTCGCATTCCTATTCCCATTCTTGGATTGGCGACCGGCTGAGCGACGCTCCGCTGACCGGCATCGCGCAGATTGGCGGGCTTTACGTCGGGATTCTCATCTTCACTTTCACGCTGGAGTTCATCCAGACTTACCTGATGCAGTGGACCGGGCAGAAGGTGATGTTCGACCTGCGCAGCCAGATTTTCCGGCACCTGCAGCACATGCACGTCGGGTTCTTCGACAAGAACCCGGTGGGCCGGCTGGTGACGCGCGTGACCACCGACGTCGATGCGCTGAATGAAATGTTCACGGCGGGCGTGGTCTCCATTTTTGAAGATGTCTTCGTGCTGGCCGGCATTATCGCGATCATGATGAAGATGAACTGGAAGCTGGCGCTCATCACCTTCGCTATGCTTCCGCTGATCGTGTATGCGACCAAGATTTTTCGCGACAAGGTGCGCGATTCCTACCGGCGCATCCGCACGGCAATCGCCCGCATCAACGCTTATTTGCAGGAAGCGGTCTCGGGGATGCTGGTGCTGCAGCTTTTCAATCGCGAGAAGCGCGCCTTCAATAAATTTTCCGACATCAACGCTTCGCACATGGAGGCGTTCAAAGACGCCATCATGGCGTACGCGGTGTATTACCCGGTGGTCGAAATATTGTCGGCGATTGCCATCGCCAGCATTATCTGGTTCGGGGGGAATGATGTCATCCGGGGCGTGGCGACGCTCGGTGTGCTGGTCGCGTTCATGCAGTACGCGCAGCGATTTTTCCGTCCGATTCAGGATTTGAGCGAGAAGTACAACATCCTGCAGTCGGCGATGGCGGCGGGAGAGCGCGTGTTCAAGCTGCTGGATACGAAAATTGAAGTGACCTCGGCGGCGATCACGAAACAACCGCAAGGGCCGGGGCGCATTGAATTTGATCATGTGTGGTTCGCGTACAACGCAAGTGGAGCGACGGGCGTCCCTGCCCGTCCGGAGGGCGCAGGTGTGGCGGCGGGGCTCCGTCCCGCCGGGACGCGGCGAAGCCCCGTCCCCACACAAGCTGCTTCACAAGCAAACGAGCCCGACTGGGTGCTGCGCGATGTTAGCTTTGCGCTTGAACCGGGTGAGACTATCGCCGTCGTGGGGCACACGGGGGCGGGCAAGACTACGCTGATCTCGCTGCTAATGCGCTTCTACGACGTGCAGCGGGGAGCGATTCGCATCGACGGCGTGGATATCAAAGAGATGAACCTCGACGAACTGCGCAGCCGCTTCGGCGTCGTCTTGCAGGATCCGTTTCTATTCAGCGGCACGGTCGAGGGCAACATCCGGCTGGGAACGGCGCGCATTCAGGACCAGGACGTGGAGCAGGCGGCGGAGGACGTCAACCTCGCCGACTTCATCCGGAGCTTGCCGGGAGGATTCAAAGAGGAAGTGCGCGAACGCGGCTCGACGCTCTCGACCGGACAGAAGCAGTTGATTTCGTTCGCGCGCGCACTGGCGCATAGTCCGAAGATTCTGATTCTCGATGAAGCGACTTCGAGCGTCGATACGGAGACCGAGTTCCGGGTACGCGACGCGCTCAACCGCATGGTGGAAGGGCGAACGGCGCTGATCATCGCGCACCGGCTCTCGACCATCCAGCGCGCCGACAAGATCATCGTGATGCACAAAGGCCAGGTCCGCGAGATGGGATCGCACCAGCAACTGCTGGCCCAGCGCGGGATTTATTACAAGCTTTATCAGCTGCAATATAAGGATCAGGAGATCAGTATGGACCGGGCGCCCTCGCCCGCTAACGCCGACGACTGAACGCCGCTTTCATTTTGCCCCGTTACAATGTCCCCGTGCGGATTCTCATCTCGGCCGGCGAAGCCTCGAGCGAAATGTACGGCGCGCAGTTGATGGAAGCGCTGCTGCGGCGTGTAGCAATTCCTGCTCATGTGGGGACGGGGCTCCGCCCAGTCCAGGCGGGGCAAAGCCCCGTCTCCACACAGGCTGGGCAGCTTGAATTCTTCGGCGCGGGCGGAGAGCGAATGGCCGCTGCCGGTTGCGAAATTGTTGTCGATGCCAAGGAGCTTGCGGTCGTCGGCATCACTGAGGTTATTAGCCATCTGCCGAAGATTCTTTGGCTCTATCGGAAATTGATTCGATCGGCCGATGAGAAACGCCCGGCGCTTGCGGTCGTCATCGACGCGCCGGCCTTCAACTGGCGCGTGGCGCAGCAGATGCGCAGGCGCGGCATTCCGGTCGTCTACTACGTCTGTCCGCAGTTCTGGGCGTGGCGGCAAGGACGCGTGAAGCTGCTGCGCAAGTATGTCAACAAAGCGCTGGTGATTTTCCCTTTCGAAGAAAAGTTCTATCGGGATCGCGGAGTGGACGCGACGTTTGTCGGCCATCCGTTGGCCGATCTGCCCGCGCCTGAAATTACTCGCGAAGCTTATGCGGCCGAGAACGGGATCGACGCCACGAAGCCCTGGATCACTCTGATGCCGGGCAGCCGCCGGAAAGAAGTGGGCATGAAC
>JBEKFN010000276.1:0-5960 GCA_050013295.1 Terriglobales bacterium | reverse complement strand
AGAATTTCCTGCGCAGCAGAATCTTGTTGCGCTCTCCCAATGCAACCAGGTGAAAGGTGGTCTTGCCCAGATCGATGCCGATGGATGCGATGTTCATGTGATGATCCTCCTGATGTAAACTGTCGAGCCAAATCCTACTCGGCGGCGGACCATCTCATTAACCCCCGTCCCGAGGTCAAAGAGCGTAATTGATTCCATAACAATGTCGGGATGTTTCGCCAACGATCCTCGGAGGCGGGATTGCAATTCGATCTGGACCGGAGTCGCGAGCGGCACACCATCCTTGGTTGCGGGCTCAAACCTCCAGGTCTTGACCAGGACAGTATGATGTGACAAAGGAATCAAATGTCGACTCCACCAGTCACGAACCCCTTGATGCCCGGCGAAGGAAAGAAGACAGTCGGCCTGGGGTTCCGCGTTTATCAGTCCCTGAAGATCGGAATCCATCGCGAACTACTGAACCACGTCGATTTGGAGAAAGTGGCGACGCAACCCGACGACCAAACTCGGCGCCAGGTGTACGCGGTAATTCAGGAACTGGCGTCGAATTTGAGGACGCCCGTAAGCGCTCCCGAGAAGGAGCAACTTTCGCTCGAAGTCCTGAGCGAGGTCTTCCGTCTGGGCCCGCTGGAGCCACTGCTCCAGGATCCGACCATTAGTGACATCCTGGTGAACGGCGCCAGAGAGGTCTACATCGAGCGCGCAGGCGTTCTGGAAGAATCTGGGATCATATTCAAGGACAACGCCCACCTGATGCACATTATCGACAAGATCGTATCTGCGGTCGGGCGGCGGGTGGACGAATCCTCACCCATGGTGGATGCGCGTCTCGCCGACGGATCCCGCGTGAACGTGGTCCTCCCGCCGCTCGCGATCGATGGTCCCCATCTTTCTATCCGGCGCTTCGGGCAAATCCCGATCGGCGAACGAGATCTGCTGGCCACCCAGACGCTGACGCAACCAATGCTGGAGTTGCTCCGTGGTGCTGTAAAAGCTCGTCTGAACATCGTTGTGTCCGGCGGTACGGGGGCGGGAAAGACAACGCTACTGAATGTGCTCTCCGGCTACATCTCCGAGAAGGAGAGGATCGTAACGATTGAGGATGCTGCCGAATTGCACCTGAAGCAACGGCACGTGGTTCGCCTGGAATGCCGTCCAGCCAATGCGGAAGGCAAGGGTGCGGTCGTGCAAAGGCAACTGGTGATCAACAGCTTGCGTATGCGGCCCAATCGCATCATCGTGGGCGAGGTCCGCGGCGAGGAAGCGCTCGACATGTTGCAGGCCATGAACACGGGCCACGATGGCTCGCTGACCACGATGCACGCGAATAGTCCGCGGGATGCGATTGCCCGCCTGGAGACGATGGTCATGATGGCCAATCTGAATTTGCAGGAAAAAGCCATCAGCAGACAGATCGCGTCGGCGGTTACGCTCGTGCTCCATATGGCACGGTTCAATGATGGCTCTCGGCGTTTGATCAACATTACGGAGATCACCGGAATGGAAGGCGACGTCATCAGCATGCAGGATGTATTCGTGTTCGAGAAACAGGGAGTTTCGTCTGAAGGCCGCACGCTGGGAACGTTCACAGCCACCGGCATCCGACCAAGGTTTGAGGAGAAACTCAGAGCCTCGGGCATTTCGCTGCCTGCAAATTTCTTCGAGCCGACGGTCAGTTATCAGGGCCGCCAGAGGTAGCGCGCAAGACATCACAAATCATTAGACAGAGACCCCAATCATGAACGGAATATCGCCAGCGAGGGGTAACTGTCGAAACCAAGGCGATAGCGCTCACGACTTGGATTGGCTGGGTTCGGATCCCGCTCGTTTCGCGGGCCATTGGAAACTGACCCAATTCAATAGCCTCGTTCCTGACGCGGAAAAACTCAATGTTCGGCCCTCAGCCCCTAAAGGGGCGATTGATTTCGAAGGACTTACGGCGCGGCTGAAACCGCGCCCCTTCAAAGCAAAGTCAGAACCAGAGTTTTTCCGCAGCCTGCTAAAGCCTGCGTATTTATTGACCCTGAACGACGATTACTCGAAGCCCGTGGCTCGCAGCTCGAAGCTGTAGTGTTCCGCTCATGGGATAATGCAGTAGCCGCACGAGTCGTTTGCAAAACCCTGCGCATCCAAATATGGTGACTGCCATCCAACAACGCTTCTTCTTCGCGCACTACGGGCTTACGAATCACGATCTTGAGACCTATCTGGCCGCCGCGCTCTCGGCGGGCGGCGACTATGCCGACCTTTACTTCGAATACCTTACCTCGACCTCGCTGATGGTGGATGAGTCGCTGGTGAAGTCGGCCTCGCAGGGAATTTCGGCGGGCTGCGGCGTGCGCGTCGTTTCCGGCGAGCGCACCGGCTATGCCTACACCGACGATCTTTCTCCGCAACGGATTCTGCATGCCGCGCGCACCGCGGCACTGATCGCAAGCGCGCCGGCCAAGACGACTGTCGCCGGATTCCAGCAGAAGCCGGCCCGCAGCCTGTATCCCGTGGCGTTGCCTTCGGTGGACGCGGACATTACAGCCAAGGTTGAACTGCTGATGCGCGCCGATAAAACCGCTCGTGGATACGACCCGCGCATCAAGGAAGTACGCGCCAGCTATGCCGACGAACTGAGGACCATCCTGGTGGTTGGCTCCGACGGCACGTTTGCGGAAGACTCGCAGCCGCTGGCGCGCGTGAATGTTTCCTGCATCGCGAAGACGGATGCGAGTTCGGGCCGCGGCACATCGGGCGGCGGCGGGCGGGTTGCGCTTGACTTCTTTTTTGGCGACAAGACTCCCGAGTTCTTTGCCAAAGAGGCCGCACGCCAGGCCATTCTGCAACTTGATGCGCGCGAGGCTCCCGCCGGAGACATGGAAGTAGTGCTCGGCCCGGGATGGCCCGGCGTTCTGCTGCACGAGGCGGTGGGTCATGGGTTGGAGGCCGATTTCAATCGCAAGAAGACGTCGGCATTCGCCGGCCTGATCGGCAAACGAGTGGCCAGCGAAAAGTGCACCGTGGTCGACAACGGCACGATGCCATGGCGCCGCGGGTCTTTGAATGTTGATGATGAAGGCCAACCCACGCAGGAAACCGTGCTGATCGAGAACGGAATTCTGAAGGGATATCTTAGCGACAAACTTTCGTCGAAGCTAATGGGCCTCGCCGACACGGGCAATGGACGCCGCGAGAGCTATGAGCACATTCCGATGCCGCGCATGACGAACACGTACATGCTGGCGGGGCAAGACGATCCCGGAGACATTATTCGCTCGGTTAAGAATGGCGTTTACGCGGTGAACTTCGGCGGCGGGCAGGTCGACATCACCAACGGCAAATTTGTTTTCTCGGCGTCGGAAGCGTATCTCATCGAAAACGGACAGATCACCGCGCCAATCAAGGGCGCAACCCTGATTGGCAATGGGCCGGATGTACTGACGCGCGTTTCAATGGTCGGCAACGATTTGAAGCTCGATGAAGGCGTCGGCACCTGCGGCAAAGATGGACAGGCCGTTCCGGTCGGCGTCGGCATCCCGACCATTAAGATTGATCGGCTGACCGTCGGCGGGACCGCCAAGCGGGAAACCGGCGGATTCATGCAGTGAGAGAGATTGCAGAGGTCAGAGGTTAGATTGCAGAGGTAGGGCTGAGGAATTTCACCTCTGCAATCTAACCTCTTACCTCTGCAATTATCTGACCTCTGCAACATTTTCAAAATGACGACAACTCTGGAAACTCATGCCCCTACGCTCGATACCGACTTGCAGCAACTAGCCAGCGACGTCGTCCGCCGCGCCGCAGACGGCGGAGCGACGGCGGCCGAGTGTGTCGTCCGCGAAGGCGACGAATTCTCCACCGTAGTGCGCCTCGGCCAGGTGGAAACGCTGAAGGAATCGGGCTCGCGCGCTATCGGCGTGCGCGTTTTCTTCGGACAACGTGCGGCCAGCACCTATTCCAGCGATTTTTCCGCCGCCGGCATCGAGCGCATGCTGAAGTCGGCGCTCGAACTGGCGAAGATCACTTCCGAAGACCCGAACGCGGGCATTCCCGACGCCGGCAAACTCGGATCGCTCTCCGGCGATCTCCATCTTTATCACGAGGACGTTTACTCGTTGCCCGGCCCCGAGCGCATTGAGTACGCGCGCCGCGCCGAAAAGGCCGCGCTCGACGCCGATCCCCGCATCAAGAACTCCGAAGGCGGATCGTTCGACGCCGCGACTGGCAGAAAAGTGCTGGCGAATTCTCACGGTTTTGTCGGTGAATACCGGCGATCGTACTGTTCGGTCGCGGTTGTGCCCATCGCGCAGGACGCGAACGGCGGCATGCAGCGCGATTACTGGTATTCCGTCGCACGCAGCCTGGCGAAACTCGACTCGGCCGAGCAGGTGGGAAAAGAAGCGGCGCGCCGCACGCTGCGGCGCCTGGGCGCGCGCAAGGTGAAGACTGCGCATGTTCCGGTGGTGCTTGATCCGATGGTCGCCAGATCCATGCTCGAACACATTTTCGAAGGCGTGAATGGCGACTCGGTCTATCGCGGAGCATCATTTCTTGCGGGCAAACTCGGCGAGAAAATTGCCGGAGCCAACGTCACCGTCGTCGACGACGGCACCATGCCCGGCGGCTTCGGCACCTCGCCCTTCGACGGTGAAGGCATTCCTACGCGGCGCACGGTAGTGATTGAGAACGGAATTCTGAAGTCGTATCTGCTGAATACGTACACGGCGAAGAAGTTGGGACTGGAGACCACGGCCAACGCATCTCGCGGACTCGCCGGGACGCCGGGGATCGGGCCGGGGAATTACTTCCTGGAACCAGGAACGAAAACGCCGACCCAGATAATCGCGGAAATCAAAGACGGCCTCTATGTAACCGAGTTTCTCGGCCACGGCGCCAACTTAGTCACCGGCGACTACTCTCGTGGGGCCTCCGGCATGTGGATCGTCAACGGCGAACTGGCCTATCCCGTCGAAGAGATCACGGTAGCCGGCAATCTCAAAGATATGTTCTGCAATATTTCCGAGATCGGCACCGACCTGGAATTCCGCGGCAGCGTAGCCTCGCCGACCATCCGCATCGATGGACTCACTGTAGGCGGAGAGTAGGAAGGTCAGAGGTTAGAGGTCAGATTGCAGAGGTAAGAATCTTGGCCTTTCACCTCTGCAATCTGACCTCTGACCTCTGCAATCCAGGCGACGAATTAACCTGTTTTTAACATTTGCCGTATAATTCGTCGTTAACATTTCTGCCATGCCCGATCAGCCGTTGCAAATCGAAGATCTTCCCGGGTCGCGGGAGGGAATCCGCATCCTGCGCCTTTCTGGACCACTGACAATTCTCAATCTATTCGGCTTTCAATCCAAGTTGCGCGCCGACACCTCGCGCGCGCTCATCCTGGACTTCACAGATGTCCCACTGGCGGATTCGTCGGGGATTGGAGCGCTGGTCGGCGCCTATGTGGTGCGACAAAAAGATGGACGCAGTCTGGGGTTGGTGGGCGTGAATCAGCGGATCCACCACGCTCTCGAAGTCACTCGGGTGGAAAACTTCTTTCGTTTCTACGGCACCGTCGCCGAGGCCGAGCAGGCGGCGTGAGCTCTATCGGATTCAGAGTGCTGTAATCTCCGGCAACTGCCGAGCTGCGCTCGGCTGGACAGCCGAGGGCGGCTGTCCCTACGCGGACGGGCGAGACGCCCGTCGCTCCACTAATCAAAAACCTTTAATCAAAAAGAAAGGCGGCCCTCGCGGGCCGCCTTCTTTTTCCGAATTTTGGTTGTGGCCTAGACGCCTTTGACGTTCTCTGCCTGCCAGCCCTTGGGGCCTTTTACGACGTCGAACTGAACTTGTTGACCTTCCTGCAGGCTGCGAAACCCGTTTGCCTGGATGGCGGAGAAGTGAACGAAAACGTCCTCGCCATTCTGGCGGCTGATAAAACCATAGCCCTTGGCATCGTTAAACCACTTTACTGTTCC
>JBEKFN010000275.1:0-5961 GCA_050013295.1 Terriglobales bacterium | reverse complement strand
AGCGCGCGAGGCGGTGGGGAGCGGTGCCACCAACGACCTTGGCGAATACCGTCTCGCCGGTTTGTTTCCCGGCCAGTATTCGTTGATGGCCATGCCGCCTCCGGACTTCCGCGATTACGAAACGCAGCAGGAAAAATCGCCGCCGAGCGGCAACCTCGGCGACGCCCAGCCCGATACTCGTTACGTCTCGACTTACTATCCGGGCACCTACGATGCCGTGCAGGCTTCGATTCTAACGCTTAAGGCGGGCGATGAAATGCCGGTCAACTTCACGCTGGCGCCGGCGAGAACGTATCGCATTCGCGGAATCGTCACCGGCGTCACGGCTGGCCAGAAGCCGGTCCTCGAGTTGGTCTCGAAAGCGGGCGATGCTTATGGGGTGAATGCGAATGAAATCGGATCGGACGGGCAATTCGAAGTACGGGGCGTCGCTCCAGGAGCTTACGTGTTGAGGGCGGGGGCCGGCACGGGAACGCAGTTGCTCTCCGTGCATCAGGATGTCAGCGTCGTCGCCGCCGACGTGGAAGGTATCAAGTTGGTTCCTCTGCCGTCTTTTACGCTCTCCGGTCATCTCCACAACGACGGCGGCGCTGCGGGAGACCTCACGCAGTACGTGGTAACCCTGCGTCTGGCCGAGTTGCCGGAAGATCCCGCTTTCTTCATGTCCCAGGACTTTTTTGGAACGAACGCGTCCGTGGACCGGCTTGGCAACTTTGAGTGGAAAGACGTAAACCCCGGCACCTACATCGTGCAACTGTACGGCGGCGGTGGGCAGGGCAGCTACTTTCTGAAATCGGTAACACTCGGCGGACGAGATATCGCAACCGGATTCACGGCCAGCGGCCCGGCAACGCTTGATGTGGTGGTGAGTACCAAGGCAGGTATGGTCGAGGGAACGGTCGTTGAAAAAATAACAGTTGAAAAGGGAAAAGATGCGGACACGAATCCTGCAAACGATGACCCTGTAAACAATAATCATATAAATAATGGCCATCCCCTGGCCAACGTCACGGTGGTGGCCGTGCCCGAAGAAAAATACCGCACGCTTCCGGATCGCGTCGCGACCGGATCGACCGATCAGCATGGACGCTATGTGATTCGTGGCCTGGCTCCGGGCAGCTACACACTCTATGCCTGGCAGGATGTGGAAGATGGTATGTGGCGAAACCCCGACTTTCTGAAGTCGCAGGAAGCGAATGGCGCGGCGGTGAAAGTGGAGGAAGGTTCTCATCAGACGGTCGAGCTGAAGCTGAGTCCAGTGGGTGAGGAGTGGCGGTAAGGCTTGTGTGGCGGCGGGGCTTCGCCCCGCCGGGACGGGGCGAAGCCCCGTCCCCACACGGCTGCGGACGACCAACGACCGTTCAGGTACAATGCTTGCGCTGCCTTTTTTCTTTTTGCTTCATGGTGCTGTTGAGTTCATGGATTTGACGCTTACTTCTTCCCCGCCGGCTCTGATTCTAATCCTTGCCTCTAAAGGCTTAGGACACTACCTTCGCCAGCATTTTCTCGACAAAACCTTTCAGGGCCTTTACCAAGTCAATGCTTTTGATCTGGCGCTGCTGATTCCCTATTTCATCGTGCTGATAATCCTGGCGGCGTACGGCGGGCACCGCTACTGGCTGGTCTATCTTTATTACAAGCACAGAAAAAACAAGACGACGGAACCCCCCGCTCATTTCGACGAACTGCCGCGGGTGACTGTGCAGCTGCCGATCTTTAACGAGCAATACGTGGTGGAACGGCTGCTCGACGCCGTCTGCCGGCTCGATTATCCGAAAGAGAAACTCGACATCCAGTTGCTCGACGATTCGACCGATGAGACCGTAGAGGTCGCCCGCATTCTGGTGGAGCGCTACGCCGCCTTGGGAAATCCAGTCGTCTACCTGCACCGCGACAATCGCGAGGGCTACAAGGCGGGCGCTTTGGAAGCAGGATTGAAAACGGCAAAGGGCGAATTCGTTGCCATCTTTGACGCCGATTTTGTTCCGCCATCCGATTTTCTAATGAAGTGTATCCACCACTTCACCGACCCCAAGGTGGGCATGGTGCAGACGCGCTGGACGCACATCAACCGCAACTACTCGTTGTTGACCCAGGTCGAAGCTATTCTGCTCGACGGCCATTTCGTGCTGGAACACTCGGGACGATCGCGCAGCGGAGTCTTCTTTAACTTCAACGGCACGGCCGGCATGTGGCGGCGCTGCGCCATTGACGAAGCCGGCGGATGGGAGCATGACACGCTCACCGAAGACACCGATCTTTCCTATCGGGCGCAGCTCAAAGGATGGAAGTTTCTTTATTTGCAGGACGTCGAATGTCCGGCCGAGCTGCCGGTGGAAATGACCGCATTCAAGACGCAGCAGGCGCGCTGGGCGAAGGGGTTGATCCAGGTCTCCAAGAAAATACTCCCCAAGGTGTTCGCGAGCGACGCATCGCGGCAAGTGAAGATCGAAGCCTGGTATCACCTGACGGCCAACCTCAGCTATCCGCTGATGATCGTGCTCTCGGTTTTGCTGCTGCCCGCCATGGTGATTCGCTTTTACCAGGGATGGTTCCAGATGCTCTACATTGACCTGCCTCTGTTCCTGGCTTCGACGTTCTCTATTTCCAGCTTCTATTTGGTTTCGCAGAAGGAACTGTTTCCGAAAAGCTGGCTGCGCTCCCTGCTCTACCTGCCCCTGTTGATGTCGTTGGGAATCGGGCTGACGATCACCAATACGATTGCCGTGCTGGAAGCGCTGGCCGGCAAGCAGACCGCCTTCGCCCGGACTCCCAAGTACCGCGTCGAATCGAAGACGGACAGGGTCGGCGCGAAAAAATACCGCAAGCGTCTGGGATGGGTCCCGTGGATCGAACTCCTGATCGGAACGTATTTCGCGCTGGCAGTCTCTTACGCCATCGACAACGAAAACTACATCACGGTTCCCTTCCTGCTGTTGTTCGTGATCGGATACTGGGTCACCGGGCTGATGTCACTGCTGCAGGGGCGGTTCGCCGGACTCTCGGTGGGTTCGGAAAGCCACACCAAGCCTTTCCCGGTCGGCGTGTAGACATTGAATCATTGAGCCATTGAATCATTTCGTCATTGAACCACCTGAACTTCAGACAGGAAAATGATTCAATGGCTCAATGATTCAATGATTTCCCTCGCACCAAACTAACCAACAATCTAGCCTGGGCGCGATGCTACGCTGGTAGCGCTCTGGTTTCTCGCCTGTAGCTCCGCACGAGCATTGCAGGGAACGAATTTCAAAAAGCTTTTACGGACAGTCGAAGCGTTAGCGGATTTGGGGCGCGAACTAACGGCGGACCGCGACTTCCGCGAAACCGCTCGCGCCATGCTGGCCGCCGTGATGGAGGCGGCTGGCGCCCGCGAGGCAGTCCTGTTTTCGTTTAGCGAACGGCCTTCCATGCTGACCTCGGTCGATGCTCAAGGATTCGCGCTGCTGCCGGAACCGTCGCTGATCCCCCTGCTTCCTCGCCACGTGCACACCCTGACTGCGGCCACCGGCCCGGTCGTACTCAACAGTTCCACCTACGATGTCTTTCTGAGTTCGAACGGCAACGTCGCCCCCGAACTGTTCAAGTGCGTTTGCCCACTGAAAGTTCGGGGAAAGCTGGCGGGAGTGATCGCCCTGGGACGCCGGCCCGGCGACGCGGCCTACGAGGAAGACGCGCTCGACGCTTTTGAAATGCTGAGCCACTACCTGGCGCTGGCCATTCAGAATCACACTCTGGGCCAGACGCTGACCCAACGGGTTTCTGAAAACCTGCGGCTGCTGGCCTCGCTGCACGGGTTCTATGACAACGCACTCGAAGCTTTCGCCACCGCCATCGACGTCAAACACGTCAACATTCATGGCCACTCACTGCGCGTCGGCCGCTACGCCCAAGCCATCGGCGAAGCTCTGGGGATGGATCCGAGCGATGTGGCGTCGCTGCGATCGGCGGCCTATCTGCACGACATCGGCATGGTTGCCATCGATAAGCGGCTGCTCGGAAAAACGGCGAAGCTCGACGAGGAAGAATCCCACGAGATGAGGGAGCACACGATCATTGGGCATCAGATCGTCAGCCAAGTGCAGTTTCCCTGGCCGCAGATTCCGGAAATCGTGCGCTGGCATCATGAGCGCGCCGATGGGTCGGGATACCCGGACGGCTTGTATGGGGACGAAATACCGCAAGCGGTGCGCATCGTGGCCCTGGCCGAGAGCTTCGATGCCATGACCAGCGAACGTCCCTACCGCGAGCGCTTGACGATCGGAGCCACGCTGCAGGAATTGATCCGCCTGACACCGCAAAAATACGATGCCCGGGCGCTGCAGGCATTGCTGATCCAGGTGCGGCGGGACGCGGTCGGAACGAACCGCATCCCGATTCTTGAGCCGAACCTGATGAACCTTTCGGCAAAAGACGTGGACCAACTGGCGGCCACGCTGCAACACAAGATCAGCTAGGATAAAATTTTCTTACCTGAAGCCGGCCTGAAATCGGCACTCGGCGTCGCACAAGTCAACGCCAGCCATACCACCCCAGCGAACCAGATTCTTCCCGGTGTAGAATCGCATCTTCGTCCTCTCGTGCCTCGTAATCTTTCTCGATCACGATGTAGACTTGGGGCGTTTGGCGCGTGTATCCATTTGGCGCTGATTTCATCTAATCTTGAAGGGCTAATGCAAGCTGATTTGCGAGGAGAGAATTAATGGCTGTCAGCGACCAATCTATCGCCACCGGTACCCAGCTCGACCAGTTGTGCATCAACACCATTCGCACGCTTTCGATGGACGCGGTGCAGAAGGCGAACTCGGGGCATCCCGGGGCGCCGATGGCGTTGGCTCCGGTAGCCTACTGTTTGTGGCAGCAGTTTCTGCGTTATGACCCGGAAGATCCGATCTGGCCGAACCGCGACCGCTTCGTGCTCTCCAATGGGCACGCTTCCATGCTGCTGTATTCCCTGCTGCATCTGGCGGGCGTGCGCGAAGTAAGCCCCGAGGGCAAAGTTCTTTCCACCCTTGCCGTGTCGCTCGATGAGATCAAGAATTTCCGGCAGATCGGCAGCAAAACGCCGGGCCATCCCGAATACGGTTTGACCACGGGTGTGGAGACGACCACCGGCCCGCTGGGTCAAGGCGTGGCCAACAGCGTGGGCATGGCGATCGCCGAGCGCTGGCTGGCAGAGTATTTCAATCGTCCGGGATTCGAGCTGTTCAACTACAACGTTTGGGCGATTTGCGGCGACGGCGACATGATGGAAGGAATTTCCTCGGAAGCCGCGTCGGTCGCCGGGCATCTGAAACTTTCAAACGTGTGCTGGATTTACGACAGCAACCACATCACGATTGAGGGCAACACCGATCTCGCCTTCGACGAAAATGTGGCCGCCCGCTTCGCCAGCTATGGTTGGGATGTTCAGCACGTCGGCGATGCCAACGATCTGGTTGCGCTGGCCGATGCCTACACTCACGCGCTCAGTATTAAGGATCGCCCCAAGCTGATCATCGTCAACAGCCACATTGGTTACGGTTCTCCGCACCGGCAGGACACAAGAGAAGCGCACGGCGAAGCGCTCGGCGAGGAAGAAGTGAAACTGACGAAGCGCGTATATGGCTGGCCGGAAGATGCCAAGTTTCTGGTGCCTGACGGAGTGCGCGAGAATTTTCGCGACGTCATGGGCAAGCGCGGGCGGCAATTGAGCGGGCAGTGGAACGCGCTGTTCAGCAAGTACAGCGCGCAGTATCCGGATTTAGCGGCTCAACTCGAACGCATGCAAAGTCGGCAACCGGCGGACGGATGGGACAAGGACCTTCCGACATTTCCACCCGACGCCAAGGGTCTCGCAACCCGCGATTCGTCCGGCAAGGTTCTCAACGCCATTGCCAAGAACGATCCGTGGCTCATGGGCGGCTCGGCCGATTTATATCCATCGACGAAGACACGGCTCACCTTCGACGGCGCGGGCGA